>CAMQVM010000059.1 GCA_947038135.1 uncultured Rikenellaceae bacterium | reverse complement strand
CTGCTCTTGGTGGTTTAAATATAGGTGAGCATCGCCAAGGGTATGTACAAATTCGCCTACCTCTAACCCTGTAACCTGCGCAATCATCATTGTGAGCAGAGCATAAGAGGCAACATTAAATGGCACACCTAAAAATATATCGGCGCTACGTTGATAGAGCTGACACGATAGCTTGCCATCGGCTACATAAAACTGAAATAGAGCATGACATGGAGGTAGCGCCATATTCTCTATATCGGCAACATTCCAAGCAGAAACTATAAGCCTACGAGAGTCAGGATTTTTTTTAATCATATCAATAACAGCAGAAATTTGGTCAATTGTTGCACCATTTGCCCCTTCCCAGCTACGCCATTGTTTTCCATATACTGGTCCAAGCTCACCATTTTCATCAGCCCATTCGTCCCAAATAGAAACTTTATTTTCTTGCAAATATTGAACATTTGTACTGCCTTTTAAGAACCAAAGCAGCTCATATATAATAGAGCGAAGATGCAATTTCTTTGTTGTAAGCATCGGAAAGCCCTCTTTTAGATCAAAACGCATTTGATAACCGAAAGTGCTTTTGGTACCTGTGCCTGTGCGATCTCCCTTAAGAGTACCGTTGTTACAGACAGCTTTTAGTAGTGTTAAATATTGTTTCATGAATAAATAATATTTATATTTTAGCACAAAGTTAAAAATATTATTTACCTTTACAAAAACAAAAAACAATAACTGTGATGAAAGATCTACTTATTAAAGCAGAAGCACTTCATGATTTTATAGAAGAGCGTAGTGAAAAAGGGTCAATTTGTTTGATTGATAAAGATATCATACTTCAAGGTATCCGCAACTTATATGTTGCTGCAAATAGAATTATTGTCGATGATAATTTCGATAGTGATATCGATGATGATATCATTGGCGATGATGTTAATGATGATTTTGATAATGGTGGTGTTATAATCTACGACTCTCACGCTGATGAAAATGATTCAGATTCTACTGAGACTGATTCAGATTCTACTGAAACTGATGAGCCTAGTGATAAAACTAGTGATATCCGCAGCGACCACTCAAAAGTTGAACCTAAGGTTGAATTTGAGATATGTAGCACTTCTATATCAGACAGCCAAGATGATTCGACCGCTGATGTTGAAACTTATGATGAGTTAAATGCTCAGTTAGATGCTAAATCAGATATAGATACGTATGAAGATACTGAGCGCTATGAAGAGCCAAGCATTAACTGTAACGTTTCATCTTACACCGATGATAAGGACAACACCAAAGATGTAACAGAAAAAGAAACAGCACCAGAGCCAGAAGCAGATCTAGCACCCACCACCCAAGCAGATATCATCGAGATGCCTGTAGGGTTAGAGCTGGCAATATCACCTATATTAAAAGAGGAGATAGTAGAGCAGTTATGCGGTGGCGACCATGAGTTGTACTCTATATTAATGTCTGAGTTAAATGAAATAGACGACTCAGACATGGCAATGCTATATATACACGAAAATTTTGCAAAGGCTCAAAATTGCAGTGCGACTGCTGAGCTAGCAAATATAATAGATGAAAAATTCAATAAATAGATGGCAAATTTATATATCGTTCCTACGCCAATAGGCAACCTTGATGATATCACCATCAGGGCAGTGAAAACCCTTGAGAGTGTAGGGCTTATTTTATGTGAAGACACTCGTACATCGGGATTTTTACTGAAACACCTAAACATCAAAAAGCCTTTATGGTCGTATCATAAATTTAACGAGCACCAAAGCACCTCTTCAGTTATTGAGAGGATAAAATCGGGTGTGGACGTAGCACTTATATCAGATGCAGGTACTCCTGCTATATCAGACCCTGGCTTTTTACTTGTTAGAGCAGCGGTAGAGGAGGGTATAGATGTTATAACCCTACCAGGTGCAACAGCGCTTATTCCAGCAATTGTAAATAGTGGCTTTCCTTGTGATAAATTCTGCTTTGAAGGGTTTATTCCACAAAAGAAGGGTAAAAAGAGCTGCTTAGAGAGCATTGCACAAGAGAGCAGAACAACAATCTTTTATGAGTCGCCACATCGAGTGGTAAAGACACTTCAGATGATGCAAGAGATATTTGTTCATAACCCTCAAATATCAGTTAGCAGAGAGATATCAAAAAAGTTTGAACAGACAGTAAGGGGCGATGCAGCCTCATTAATAGAGCACTTTACTGCAACACCTCCAAAAGGAGAGTTTGTTTTTGTTGTTGAGGGAGCTCAAAAAACCAAAAATAAAAAAGATGAAAGAGCAGATAAATTATAAAGAGGGAATTATCAGATTTCTAAAAGGCAGGTTCGCCTTAGATGAAGATAATGAGAAGCAAGAAGAGGTTGAAGAGAGTATCAGACGTGGTGTAGAGTTTCGTGGACCGAAATTATGGGTTTTGATTTTTGCTATCATAATGGCATCTGTAGGTCTTAATGTCAATTCGCAGCCCGTTATAATTGGCGCCATGCTTATCTCACCATTGATGGGACCAATCATGGGTTTTGGTTTATCGCTAGGTATTTACGATTTTGAACTGCTAAAGCGTTCACTTCGTAATCTTCTTTTTGCGATAGTTATTGGCTTGTTATCATCAACTGTATATTTCTTGATATCACCGCTATCTCTCGCTCAAAGTGAGCTATTAGCACGTACATCACCTACTATATGGGATGTGTTAATTGCATTTCTTGGAGGTTTAGCAGGTATAATAGCACAAACACGTACTGACCGTATCTCTACGGTTATTCCAGGGGTTGCCATTGCTACGGCACTTATGCCTCCGCTATGTACTGCGGGTTATGGTCTTGCTACCATGCAGCTAAGTTACTGTATCGGAGCACTATATCTTTTCACTATTAACACGGTGCTTATTAGTGTTGCTACTTATTTGGTTGTTAGGTTTTTGAACTATGAAAAGAAGCAGCAAATTGATAGTGCCCTAGAGCGTAAAGTACGTAACTATATCTATGCTGTAATTACTATTACTGTTGTGCCTAGTGTTATATTAGGCTATAATATCGTTTTAGAGACACTTTTTGAGTCTAACAGTAAAAATTTCATCACTCAATCGTTTAAGTTTCCTAACACACAAGTTGTCGACTACAAAATTAAGTATAGCAAAGACGAAAAGAGTATTGAAGTACTTCTTCTTGGAAGTAAGCTTTCAGATGACGCTATAACAAGTTTGGAGGGACAGTTAGAGCAGCATAATTTAGAAGATGCAAAGCTTATACTTAACGAGCAAGGCACGCAAGAGTCGAGCGCTGCCACTACTCAATCTGTCGAGAAGCTATATAATGTATCTAGCCGCCTACTTGATGAAAAAGATAAACGTATTGCAGAGCTTAGCCTCTTGGTTAATCAATATAGTAAAGACACCTTAGACTCACGAGCTATAAGTAAAGAGCTTTCGGCCTTAACGGCAGGTGTTGTTAATATGGCGCTCTCTAAAATGCCTATACACAACTCTAAAGGACAAGCGGTTGACTCTATGTTGATATGTGTGTTACAGAGCCCAAATACTGAGTTTAGCCTTAGTGATGACTCACGTACACGAATAACTTCATGGCTTAAAGTACGCACCAACTCTAAAAATGTTCAAATCATTGAGCAGATTATCGAGCCTTATATTTAGATTAGATTGGGGTTATGTCGACAAAGAGGACTTTTGCTGCGGATGTTCATTTTACTTTAAGTTCACGACAAGAGGGACAGCAGCAGATGGGTGGGAAGTGCTTGATAGTGATAATTTAGACGAGTCACAGCATGTTCCTGCTTGTTAATAATAATAATTAAGATATGCGTAAATATTTAATAATTTTAATGATATTATCTGTTAATACATTAATAGCACAAGAGAGAAAAGAGGGGTCATTTATTGTTATGAGTAGTCATGGGTACATGACTACAGATATCAATATGCAAGGTAGTGGTCATATTACCACTTTTTTATATAGCCCAACAAAACTTTGGGCGTATGGTGTCGATGTAAGTATATTTCAAGGGTCTAATAAAGGTACTGCACAAAGCATATTTAGCTCTTCAATTACTCCTAGTGTCTATCTATTTCCAATTAACAAAAATAAGCATCAAGTATATATTGGTGCGAGCATGGGTATAGGTTACCACAAAATCACCCATCCTAAAACTGGTCAATATTCTCCTAATTTAAATATTAAAAATACAGGGGTAGCCCTTGGTGCAAATTTAGGATATAACTATGAGATAGCTAAGAACTGGATGATAGGAGCGAGAGCATATTACGATGACAACTCCTTGTCTACTATAATGGGTCTGGTGACAGTTGGAGCAAAATTTTAACTGCAAACCATGATGATGCAATCTAAAGCATACGTGATATACTGAATAAAATCAGCAGGTAATTGCAAAACACTATGTTTTAGTAGATACAAATTGCTATTTAAAATAACCTCAGTATACTTTGTATAAGTCTATTTGTAAAAGAAAACAGTTTTATTATCGGTATATTGATAATAAAACTGTTTTCTTTGTAATTAGATATTGTTTTAATTGCAAATTTTTGCTACGCTCTACATTTATTAACTTAGAGTATATCTCTCCAGTTTGCAACACCTCTAATGGTGCATTCTATACTTGCTAACGAGCACCATAAACCAAAATGTGTAGACCATTATATGAAACTGCCTCAAGGCGTGTTGAGCCACTAGGATAGCGCACGTATGTAGAGCTGTTATCGCTACTGCCACTGCCCACCATTGATATATCTACCAATTCATCACCACGGTAGGTTTCAAACACCGTTACATTTTTCCAAGTGTTATGCTTCACACGAAGACCAATACCTGACCCATTGTTCTCATTGGTAACACCAACGCCAAACGCTCCTTCAACACCTTTTTTACCTTTATAAGCCTCTACTGAGTTTGCCGATATATAATCAATTAAACCTACTGGTTTGCTATATTTTGCACCATGTGCCTTTACTGCATCTACCTGACTTTGAGTGATAGCAACTTTTCCAACAGCATAATCATCAATTGTACGATCTATAACTCGTAATAGGCCCATGCGCTCAAAAAAGCCTGATAGATCTGTTTTACCTGAGTCGATACAACTTTTCATGAAGTTAACATATCTGTCACCGTTAGATAGGTTAGTTTGGTCGTTATTTATCGCCGCCCAGTTTATAGGTGCCCAAAAGTTCGGCTTGCTCCATACGTTACCCTCGCCTGCAATCTCAAAATATAGAGTCATCTGCCATAAAGGTATCAACTTCACAAAATGATCTCCTCGCAACCCCTCACCATTCATTGATCCTTTTGCATAATCGGGTCCTTCATGTGTTAGGTATGGTTCATTTACTATGTACGCTTCATTTAGATATGCGTTAAACCTACCTCCTGTAACTGCTGGCTCGGTGTCGCCCTGCTTGCGGTTGATACGCTCATGCTCTAAACGTAAGTTTGTTCTATCTCCTAGCTTGTATAGCACCGATGCAGCATAGACGTTATTTGTAGTCTCTCCCCATCCTGTCATCTTCATGTGTGGGTTTATCTGGTTGCCATGTCCTAGTTCATGCCCTAGCATCCATAACGACCCTTTAATTCCATTTTCACTGAGCATTCCTGACTCTAAATTTGGATAGTTGGCTGAGCTACCACCCCAATGAGGAAGACCACCCCAAGTGCGACGGCTTAACTTTCTGTTAGCTGGAACAGCATTATTGTCGGTTAGCCCCATCATGGTATATTCTATTTCGAGAATTTGATCTTGAAGTTCTATTGTGCGATTGATATCTGTACAGTGTGCTCTAAATGCCGATACAGTATTTAAAAGCTGTGCTTTATCACCCAACACTGTCATAAATCCATTTGTATGATTTAACTGAGCATAGCAGGTTTCAGCCATTGTTAATATCTCATTGAAATCATCGGCTGTATCACCATTTCTAAGATCCCAAAAACCTACCTCATTACCATAGGCAAAGTGTATATTTACACCTTGCAGTGGTGTTTTGGCATCGGTATAATATTGAATATAGCCACTACCCGAGGTTCTTGAAGTGAAGCTATTTAGACCCTCAACCAATTGTACTCGCTCAGTGCCACCATTGTTTCTAAAATCAGTAACCACAAGAGTAACAGGAGCTCCTGCACCTTTACCAACAAAAATATGTTGCCTCTGTCCCTCTTTTATAAATATACCAGTTGGGTTATCATAAAGACTTTGACTTCCAATTTTCAGCTCGCTAGACACAAGGCTAGGGGTGCGCTGCGATTGGTATGTTTTTGCACGGAATCTATTTTCGTAGGTTTTGTCTAATAAATCTTGCGCTATAAGTTGCAGTAGCGGGTTAGATATATTCTGAATATCACTCGCCGTAGTTGTAGGCTTTAGGACCGAAAATGAATCATCTATAAAATACACTAAATCAGCATCTACATCGCCTTTATCTACCACCTCCCACAGTTCAACCTCTGCTAGTGCAACAGCATGACCAACTCGTGATCGTAAGCAGATACGTAGCTGAGTAGGGTTAGCAATATTAACATTTATAGACCCATTGTGCCCAGCCTCAACATCTACTAATTTAGCAAATTGCCACTCAGTGTTAGACTCTGACTTATACCATATAGAGCCCTTTGAGAATGTGGAATTAGGATTTTGATCGGTTCGTTGAATCAAGTTAACAATATCAACACGAGCAGGCAGACCCTCAATCATGTAGTCTAAAATTACAGAGTCGCCTAGTGCTGTTCTGCTTGAGCTATAATGAGTAGAATAGCTGCTATCCATAGTTTTATCGGCTGTTTCATTGCCATATGAATTTCCGTGTGTTAACAGTACACTTTGCAGTGGAATTTGAATGTCTGAAGGTATCACATCGGTGATAAGAGCACCATTAGGTGAGTTGGTTCCTAAAAACTGATTTGCATCAAGCACCTCAGTTTTGCTGCACGATAGAATCGTAGCTGCTAGCGATAATAGTAGAATTGGTTTTTTCATAAAAGATTTATTAATATTAATATGATCTTAACTGCATAGAATATCAGCTAAGCTGTATATTAATCGAGATGAATCTCGACTAATATACTCTACTTGCACGGAATGAACTTCCGAACTGTTACTTGCTGCAAATATATTAAATATTTATTATAAATCAGTAAATCGGGTCTCTATTTTGTGAATTTATGGATATATAGTATCTTTATATGATTAATTACGACACTTATGCTATTAATCGTTATCTATGTGACAATTAGCCTTTAACCAATTTTCACCTATCTCATAACCTCTATCATAAAGCTCTTGCAGCTTGCATAAGTTTGAGGTAAAGCGTCCTACTTTTATAGGTTCAATTGGGCGGAGTACTGAAACATTTATTGTGCTATTACCATCAGTTTTAATACTCTCGTTTTCTAACTTTTCTAACCTCTCTAACTGTGCATTATATCGTGCTGGACGGCTGGTAAGAAGCTCTCTAACTTTAGGATACTTACGCAGTATAAATGATGGTATTGATCTTTTTGGAATCCTTTTTCTAAAGCCAAAGTTTTGAGTAGATACAACTAGCACCGTGTTATACCCTCGTGACATAGCTCTATCATAGGGTATAGAGTCGGACAACCCACCATCAAGCATAGCTATACCATCTACATCAACAGCAGAACATAACACAGGAAGGCTGCTTGATGCCTGCCCAACACTTAAAAGCTGCTCATTACTAACTCCTACAATTGAGTTGTAGTGCGGGTCACCAGTAATACAGTTTGTTGTAACTATCTCTAGCTCATCTTTGCTCTTGCTAAAAGTGTCGAAATCGAATGGTGATAACCTATCAGGCACATCATTAAATAGAAATGGTAGATCTACTAAACGCCCATTTCTTAGCAGTGAACGCCAACCCATATAGGGGTGCATCTGCATAATTGTGATATTTATGTAGTGTGTGCGTCCTCGTTGGTTTGAGTAG
>CAMQVM010000058.1 GCA_947038135.1 uncultured Rikenellaceae bacterium | reverse complement strand
CATTTTTCAGTCCGTTTTTACGCATACGCTTTTGGCAATCTGCACACTTCTCCCAGTTGGTTTTATCTACCTCGTCGGCACCAAGGTGAACATACGCAAAAGGAAAGAGCTCAAACACCTCTTTGTATATATTCTTACTGAACTCTAATGCGCTCTCTTTACCTGGACATATTGGTGATGAGAAAAGCTCTCCCCATCCTGTTTCGTTAAAGCACGCTACATTATCATAGTTCTCTACACCTGATAGAAAGTGACCTGGCATATCTATCTCAGGAAGCACATCTATATTAAGATTTTTGGCATACTTTACTATATCACGAATTTCATCTTGCGTGTAGTATCCACCATATAGTGTATCTTGTCCTGTAATCTTCATTTTGGTACTATCTAGCTTGTAGTCGCTGTTATCTTGCGATAGTTCGAGGTTTTGACACGCTCTGTCATGCTTATTAAGCTCTCTCCATGCTCCGTTTTCGGTAAGTAGTGGATATTGCTTTATCTCTATCCTCCACCCTTGGTCGTCTGTTAAGTGCCAATGAAAAAGATTTAGCTTATAGTATGCCATCATGTCTAAAAAGCTTTTCACCTCATCGGGAGTGTAAAAATGGCGAGATACATCTAGCATATACCCTCTCCAGCTATAATATGGAGCATCTTCGATATTTACAAATGATACGCTCATAGCCTCAATCACACCACCTATTTCTGCTTGCTTAGGAAACAATTGGCGCAATGACTCTATACCATATAACACACCACCGTAGCCGCCACCAGCTATTGTAACACCATTGGCATCTACTGCTAGTGTATAACCCTCTTTATTTTTGATAGTTGTGTTTAACGATAACATTATATCACCCTTAGTGTCGATGGTAATATCTCCGCCTATTGCTCGTTTTATTGTTGATTGTAAAAACTCTGCCGCAGGACGTAGCGACTCATCGCTTATGCCTATTGTGGTGGTTTTGTTTATTGTGTAGTTTCCCTCTGTAAGCTCCATTTTGTAGGGCTGTGGTATAATTGCTGTATCGCCAATTGGCGCTTGTTCTGCACATGACACCACTGTTGTTAATATGGCTGCAGTTAAAAACATTTTGATACTCTTTGTCTTTCTCATCTGTTAAATATTTAATTATTGTTATTAATTTTTATTATTAATTGTTATTCCAAACCCATCATCACTCAGCACAAAGTTCTATCTTCAGCGCACGTTGATATAGCAACACTAATTCATGGGGCTATTGTTTTCTTTTTGCATATGGTTAAAAAATAACCTGTCTAACAAGCGAGGAAAAAATTTCTTGATAATAAATGTTGCCCTTCCTTGAAACTCCATTAGTGATATACGTTTGCGCTTATACACTCCACGAGCTATAATTGCAGCCACCTCTTCGCTACTCATCATTTTACCCTCTTCACGAGGTGAAACTCCTTGTGGTGTTCCATCTGCTGTAAGAGCAGTAAACCGTACATTTGAGGCGGTAAACCCAGGCATAGCAATCATTACATGAACACCTTTCTTTAGGTTTTCGATACGTAGGGTCTCTAAAAACCCTGTCATAGCATACTTCGAAGCGCTGTATCCCGTACGTGCAGGTAACCCATGCAGCCCAGCCACAGATGATACTCCCACTATCGAACCTCTGCTATGTTGTATGTGAGGCAAGGCATATTTACAGCAGTTTACAGTACCCCAAAAATTTACATCCATAAGCTTATGCAGCACTGACAGGTCGGTGTCATCAAACATTGCACGCATAGATATACCAGCATTGCATATTAATATATCTACCGATCCAAACTTTGCCACGGCCCCCTCAATCAACATCTTGCAATCTTCAGGATTTACTACATCGCACTCCATCGCCAGCGATTTTTCACCTCCAATAGTAGCAGATATTTCATTAAGTGCTGTTAAATTGCGTGCTCCTAAAACTACATTTGCACCTAAAGACGCAAATTCAAAAGCTAGTGATTTTCCAATCCCTGAAGACGCCCCTGTTATAATAACGGTTTTTTCTCTGAAATTCATATTTCTATAATATTATTTTTAATTTATCGTATGCTAAAAACACCCCCTCTGGAAGCTCTAACTCTACCTCTTCATGCAGTCCCATTAAGTGAGATATATGAGTTAGGTAGGCTCTTTGTGGTGCAACTTTTTCAATTAAATCTAGTGCTTGTGCAAGTGTAAAGTGAGATATATGGTTCTCTTTTTGTAGCGCATTAACCACTAAAACATCTACACCCTTTATCTTATCTATCTCGCTCTGTTCAATATGGTTTATATCGGTAATATAGCATATATCACCAACCCTATAACCCAACACTGGAAGCTTGTGATGCATTCCTCTAATAGGAATAACCTCTAGCTCACCTATATTAAATGGCGATATATCTATCGGGTGAGTTACCATTCTAGGAACTCCCGAGTATCTATTATCAGCAAATGCATAATCGTAATCTTTCTTCACTACATCTAAAACTCTCTGTTCAGCATATATATCTACTGCTCTGCCTAAAAGGTAGTTAAATGCCCGTATATCATCTACACCACCAATATGGTCTTTATGTTCGTGTGTTAATAGTATAGCATCTATGCTACGTACATTTTCACGAAGCATTTGATATCTAAAATCCATTCCTGCATCTATAACGATAACATAGCCACCATACTCAATGAGTACAGAGCTTCGAAGGCGGTTGTTGCGCTTATCTGTTGAGCTGCAAACCTCACAGTCGCACCCAATCATTGGCACTCCTTGCGATGTTCCTGTTCCTAAAAATGTAATGCTTCTCATAGGTTTAAAATTTGTAAAAAATATCTAATTTGTGTAAAGGTACGAAATAATTTGCTATTTATAAATAATTTAAAATACAAAAATTGCTAAATATCTACTATTAATATTAATAGTGTCAATATAGATAATAAAAAACGACGCTTTAGAGTATAGATTTCTAATATTTTACGAGCCTGTAATTTGTTTATGGTTACAAAAATTGTATCTTTGTAACCATATTATAAAAAAAAACGATATGTTATATAAATCTAACAGGTTAAAGATGCCACAAGTATCACTTATTTCTGATAAGTCGAAAACAAAAGATTATACCCATTACACCTTTTTAACAACAGTAGCAGTTATTGCTCTGCTGTCTGTGCTGAGTGTAATTCCTCCATCAGAATTTGTTGGTGTAACTTTACGACGAGCAAATATATATTCTGATATCTTCTCCTTTTCAGGTGACCCTATCGCCACTACTAAAGAGGGGCAGTTATCTTCTGCCGACTCACTATTTATGTCAGAGGTAACTAGTAAAGAGCTTCTTACTGCATTGCCAATTGTGGCAACTCTTGACTCTATGTTACAAGAAGAGTGGTTTTTTAGTGATACTGTTGCTATATCTACAAATTTCGTTGTTAATACAGATACTGTTGCTGCTAAAAAAAAGGGGAAAGTTACTCCAATCGAAGATCTTACAGTAGACTCTAGCGAGAGCATTTTGGAGCTACAAAAAAAACTCCTGCTAAGCTCAGAAAAGAGCTTGGTGCGAATAGCTGTTTTTG
Organism: uncultured Rikenellaceae bacterium; assembly: GCA_947038135.1. Lineage (GTDB taxonomy): Bacteria > Bacteroidota > Bacteroidia > Bacteroidales > Rikenellaceae > CAMQVM01. The sequence continues at coordinate 4,551 of CAMQVM010000058.1, read as the reverse complement.
GCGACTCTTTTATTGAGGCAGATATATTAACAGCAGATATGCGTGAGTCGCTTCAAGAGCAATTTGGAGGTAAGGGTACTGGTTTTGTGCCATTTGCTTCGCCACTCACTCGCTATCGTTCTACTATAAAGCATACTCATAGTGGATGGAAGAGTTATAACATAATGCAGAAAAAAAAGACCCCTGCTCACCTTCAAGATAAATTTTATGTGTCAGGAACGATATCTATACCTAGCGAGGGTGCTAAGGTTGAGTATCGTGGTGTCGATTTTAGAGATCATATCGAGGTTTGTGATAAGGTTCGTTTGCTGTTTATAAATAGTGATAGCACAAAAATAGATGTTGTAGTTAATGATAGCATCTCGCATCAATTCACTCCTGAGCCTAGCGATATGGTGCAGCAGATAATTATTCGTGGTAGGGATCTTTCGTCGTTATCAATAAAGCTATCTACGGTTAAAGGCTTTGTTGGGTATGGTGCAGTATTTGAGTCTAACAGAGGTGTAGGAGTTGATAACTACTCAGTGCGAAGCAATAGTGGTTCAGCTATCTTTGGCACATCATATAGCATTAATAACCAAGTAGCCAAAATGTTAAAATATGATGCGATAGTGCTTCAATATGGGCTTAACTCTATGAGTCAAGATATTGTAAGGTACTCGTCTTATGGAAAGCAGTTTGATAAAATTATCGATTACACACGTAAATGTTTCCCTGGAACTCCTATTATAATTTTAAGTGTTGGCGACCGTTCGATGTCTAAAGATGGAAGTTATGTAACCATGCCTGGTGCTACTGCAATGATCAAAGAGCAGCGTGCTGTTGCCGTGCGTAGTGGTGTGAACTTTTGGAATACTTACGATGCAATGGCTCTTCGTGGAGGAATGCCTGCCTTTGTAAAAAATGGCTGGGCGGCTAAAGATTATACCCATATTGCTTATGGTGGAGGTGCTATCATAGGTAGTGCTTTTGCTAATGCAATAGCTGATATACCACTCGAGAGCATTGTCGAGATTGTAACAAATCCTGACAGCAGCCTATTGGTGGTAGATAGCTTAGGCTACAAGATGGTATATGTTTGTATTGAAGTAGGTGCTGAAGTAGGGGTTAATATAGATTCGTTGAAGCGTTCAGAGGTTGTTGTGAAGCGTTGGAGACCTTTCCGTAGTCGATAGTAGTAGTAGTATTGGTTGTTCGCTTAATAGGGTTATGGCAAAACGAGAGATGTTTAAAGCAAGGCTCACTAAGGCAGTAAAAATGCAATAAGCAGTTTTTTGATATAATCAATTGCAATATTCGTTTTTTATATATATATTTGTGGGCGGATATCATTGTTGTCAATTACTGCATAATTAAACTCTTTTAATCGGTAACGATTAACACTAAAGAGGTAATAACAATGTTAATATGGTGTCTACGAAAGGTTATAGTAGTAACATTGCAGGCGAATTAGCATAAACAGACGCACAAATATGGATCTACAACACGATCATTAACAGAATCGAGAGACTAGTTATTGTTGCATAGCATATTATCTGTTGCGCTGAAGAACGTAGCAGTTTATTAGAAACCTATTTTAATTTATTAATCAATAATTAGTGGTAGTTATATAATGACAAAGGCTATATCTCATTTTGTTTTAACTTAATTATAAACTGGTAAAACGCTCTGACAAGGAGGTTTTGCTATAAAAAATTTCTCATGAAAAAGATATATTGTGTAATCATGGCAGGTGGAGTAGGAAGTAGATTCTGGCCTATGAGTCGTGAAGACAAACCAAAGCAATTTATAGATATATTAGGAACAGGAAAAACATTTATACGTCAAACATACGAGCGTTTTTCTAGTGTTGTAGAAGATGCAAATTTTCTTGTTGTAACAAATAGCCGATATAAAGATCTTGTGCTAGAACAGCTACCAGAGCTGAGCCCCGATCAGGTGCTTTGCGAACCAATGCGCCGTAATACTGCTCCATGTGTTGCCTATGCAGCCTACCGTATCGCTGCTCAAGACAAAAATGCTACAATGATTGTCACCCCAGCAGATCATCTTATTACAGATAATATAACATTTAATAAAATTATAGCTTCGGCCCTTAGCCATGTAGATAAAAAGGAGATGTTGATGACAATAGGAATAGAGCCAAATAGACCAGAAACGGGATATGGTTATATTCAAGTTGGTAGCGAGATCGACAAAGCAAAAAGGATATTTAAAGTAAAGACCTTCACCGAAAAGCCCAATGCTGAGATGGCTGAGGTGTTTGTTGATAGTGGTGAGTTTTTTTGGAACTCAGGGATGTTTATATGGAGTGTAAGTGCTATAATTGACGCTATTCAAAAGCATACACCTGATATAAATGCTCTTTTTGCTAATGGAGTAGATGTATATGGCACTCCCGAAGAGCAAGGATTTATAGAGTTGATATACCCTAACTGTCCAAATATATCTATCGATTATGGAATTATGGAGAAAGCAGATAATGTAGATGTTATTTGTGCAGATTTCGGATGGTCAGATATTGGTAGCTGGTGTGCCCTGTTTAATAAATCAACGAAAGATGATGATGAAAATTCTAGCAACTCTGATAAGATAACTCTATATAACACTAAAAGATGCGTTGTAAGAGCTCCACAAGGGAAACTAGTGGTGATAGATGGTCTTGAAGACTATATTGTTGTAGATAGTGAAGACGCACTACTTATCACCCCATCAAAAAAAGAACAAGAGATAAAAAACTATGTTGAAGATATCAAACTAGCTTACAGAGATGAATTTGTTTAATAACTTAGATAAGATAATAACCAAAGCAATAGATCTAACGCCTCTTACTGAACAAGAGGCGTTAAGTTTATATACACTTTTACCACCCTCAGAGCTATATCTACTAGGCGACACCATTCGTAAAATACAAAAAAAAGATGAGGTGGTGACATGGCAGATAGATCGTAATATTAATATCACAAATGTATGTGTTAGTGGGTGTAAATTTTGTAATTTCCACTGCTCTCCACGCAATCCTGAGCGATCATTTGTAACTACTATCGACGAGTATAAGGTAAAAATAGAGCAGGCAGTGGAGCTTGGAGCAGATCAAATTTTGCTTCAAGGAGGAATGCACCCAAAGTTCAAGATTGAGTTTTATGAAGAGTTATTTAGAGGTTTAAAGCAGCTGTTTCCGCTTGTAAAACTTCATGCATTAGGACCTCCTGAGGTAGTGCATATAGCTCGTATCAGCCATTTGACAATCGAACAAACTCTTGATAGGTTGGTGAGTGCAGGGTTAGAGTCGCTTCCTGGTGCTGGTGCTGAAATTTTAGATAATGATATACGACGCTCTATATCGCCTGGTAAATGTAGCGCCGATAAGTGGCTAGAGGTTATGAGGGCGGCGCATAAAATAAACCTTCCTACCTCGGCTACTATGATGTATGGGCACGTAGAAGATGATAGCCACGTAATTAAACACCTTCTTAAGATTCGTGACTTGCAGGCAGAAGTGCCTTTAGGAAATCATGGTTTTATAGCCTTTATTCCGTGGCTGTTTTGTAGTGCTGGCACCGCCCTTGAAAAGGAGGTTACACGCTCGGGTGATGCTAGAGCAAACTACCTGCGAATTATAGCTATAAGCAGAATAGTGCTTAATAACATTTCTAATATTCAAGCTAGTTGGCTTACACTAGGGGCTGAAATGGCACAATTAGCTCTTCACTGTGGAGCTAACGACCTTGGCTCAATTATGATAGAGGAGAATGTTGTGGCCTCGGCTGGTGCTACAAACAAGATGAATAGAGAGCAGATGATCAAAACTATTGAAGATGCAGGGTTTAAAGCCCAGCTTCGAGATCAACTTTATAAGCCACGTTAAGAGTTTGCGTGGCTTGGGATATTGTGAAATGCAGCTATATTAGTTTGAATATCGCTACGATATTATTTTTGTCTGAAATATACTATTTATGGTGCTGTCATATGTATATTATTGATTTTGAGTTATTAAACACTCTTTTATAAGGAGGTGGACTCATGAAAGTATCATAAAAAAGATAAAATATTAAAAAAAAGATAGTTTTATTGCAATTTTTTTTATATATTTGCAGAGTAAAAAAACAAAATACACATTATGAAAAAATTTACCTCATATTTTAGCTTCTGTTTTTACTTCTTTTATCAAGAGAGAAGAGGCTTAGTGTGTGCATAATAATTGAATAAATTAGTTATAAAATATACCGAAAGCCTCTATCGAAAGATAGGGGCTTTTTATTAAATATTATTACGATGAAAGTAGCAATGCAAGGTTACGAAGCGTGTTTTCACCAAGAGGCAGCATACGCTCTTTTAGGGAGTGACATAGAAACAGTAGGCTGCTCCTCTTTTAGAGAGTTGGTAGGAAAAGTTATATCGGGCGAGGCTGATAAAGGAGTGATGGCGATTGAAAACTCGATTGCTGGAAGTATACTTCCTAATTATGCGCTATTGCAAAATTGCGACCTTAAAATCACTGGTGAGATACATATGCATATCAAGCAGAATCTTTTGGCTATAAAAGGTGCA
>CAMQVM010000057.1 GCA_947038135.1 uncultured Rikenellaceae bacterium | reverse complement strand
TGCTTTTATTAACAGCAATGTAGCCCTTAAGCTTTTCGGTAGCCTGATGCGCACGTGACATATCGCTAAGTATAGCTTTATCACTATCGTCAGCCTTCCAACTAGCCACTGTAATATCTACAATAGCTGTTCGCCCAAGCTCCTCCAATAGCCGCTCCCTCTCTGCATGATGCAGTAAGAAGGTATATTTTATCATCGGTGTTATCATACACTTAAAATTTAATGCTAATGATTTGAGTTACAAATCAACTATATTGTTTTGCTTTTTTAGCTGCTTCATGCCTCGACTTAACGATCTTTTGTGACGACTTAGAGAGGTTCTCTTCATCTTCCAAATAGCGCTTAATCTTCAACATTGCCTCTTTATACCCTGGTATCTGCACCTTTTCGTAAAGATTAACTTTTTGAGTTGTCTTTTTACGTGCATACTCTAATATCGCCGCCTTCTCGCTACTTAAAGCGCTATTAAGACCTATTTCAGCAAGCTTTTTAAGAAGCGCTACCCCCTCACCGATCCATATAGGCGATGAAAAAAGATTGTAACTCTTCTCTTCAAAGAAAATATTTTTTATATGAGGCAAATTCACCCCTGCAATTTTTGAGAACCCTAGCTCTATATCGGTAACAGCAATTAAATTACTATCAAACTCACACCATAAAGCAGACATATACTCATGCCTCTCTATAAGAGATGCGAGCTCCTCTAAATAAGCGTCAGACTCTTTTTTTGCCTTCTTCACCTCTAAACGAAGCGCCGACTCCTTACTTTTAATAGTAGGAAGCGCTTTTTCACGGCTCTTTAGCTGTTGACCTAAATCGCCCAGAGATGTTTTGTTATATTGAAACTTTATTGCCATAACACACGAGAGTTAATATCGATTATCGTTAATACTAATATTGTGTAGATGCCTGCATGAATGCTAAGGCTACTACTTCCAATATTTGTTTACTAACTCCTCCTTAATTGCAACCTCCGACTTTTTGAAATATTTAGAGAACAGTGCCCATGCTGTATCAAGCATCTGCGTTACGTCAATATTTACATCAATAGATAGAAGATCATTAGAGTAGTCGAAAGCAAACTTTAGTGTACGCTCATCATAATCGGTAAGGTCAAAACCATTTTCAAGCTTTGTTTTAGCACTTGCCGCATCTGCAAACAGACGCACTGCCGCATTCATTACCTGAGGGTGATCTTCACGAGTCTTTTTACCGATAACCAACTGCTTAAGTCGTGATAAACTTCTGAAAGGGTCAACAATAACCTTACCTGTATCGCTATCTTTACGAAGAAATAGCTGCCCCTCAGTGATATAACCTGTATTATCAGGCACTGCATGAGTAATATCACCACCCGACAGCGTAGTTACAGCTACAATAGTGATTGAACCACCACCAGGAAGCTGAACCGCCTTTTCATAGATCTTTGCAAGGTCAGAATATAACGAACCAGGCATAGAGTCTTTTGATGGAATTTGGTCCATACGGTTAGACACAATAGCTAGTGCATCAGCATATAATGTCATATCGGTAAGTAGCACAAGCACCTTTTCATTCTTATCAACAGCAAAATATTCTGCTGCTGTAAGTGCCATATCAGGAACTAAAAGACGCTCTACTGGAGGATTTTCTGTTGTATTTACAAAAAACACAATACGCTCTAACGCACCCGCATTTTCAAATACATTTTTGAAATATAGAAAGTCATCATTAGTGATACCCATACCACCTAATATAATCTTATCAGCCTTAGCACGAAGAGCAACATTTGCCATTACCTGATTATATGGCTGGTCTGGATCGGCAAAAAAAGGAATCTTTTGCCCCGACACCAACGCATTATTTAGGTCAATACCAGCAATACCAGTAGGTATAAACTCTGACGGCTGCAAACGCTTATAAGGGTTAATGGTAGGACCGCCAATCTCACGAGCCTCACCAACAACCTCTTTACTGCCAAAAAGAGGCTCACCATAGGCGTTAAATATGCGCCCAGCAAGATCATCACCAACCTTTAGCTTTGGGGGCTCACCTTGAAAAATAACCTCCGACGAGGTAGATATACCCTCAGTGCCTGAAAAAACCTGAAGCGTAATCTCACTACCATCTATACGCACCACCTGCGCTAGGCGACCATTTACAGTAGCTAGCTCATCAATGCCTATATCAGATGCTCGAACTGTAACTGTTGCTTTAGTGATATTATCTATCTTTGTATATATTTTTTGAAATGCTTTTGTTTCCATTTTTCTATCTCTTTAAATTAGCCTGCTTGACTACTAACTATAAATCTGTAACTTTACGAGATGCAACAAGCTCATTAACATCTGACAAATATTTGCTGTACTCAGTAGAGTTATATTCACTATAATTCATCTGACGGAAATCATTAATCATCTGCTTATAAAACTGCGTACAATCTTCAAAATCTTTATGCGTAAAGCTAGCACGACAAACATCTAGCACTGCATTAAACATAAACTTTTGACGATCAACAGGACAGTTGCTATCGATCTTATCGAAAGAGTCTTGCTGAAGGATTACAAAATCTATAAGCTCCGACTTCCAAAAACGATCGTGATACTCAATTGGCACACCGTCATCACCTAAGATATTGATCTGCTCAAATGCCTCTTTACCTCTTAAAAACAGAGTTTTAGCATAAGTTATATTTTCAACCCATCCCTCCTCAAAAAATGAGTTTAGGTGGTTTTGAATCTCGGGATACTCTAAATACTTAGAGTAGCTTTCAAGAGGATCAATAGCAGGGTAACGCTTAGAGTCGGCACGAGCCTGCGAAAGAGCATAGAAGCAACGAGCCGCCTTTTTAGTAGACTCAGTAACAGGCTCTTTAAGGTTACCTCCAGCAGGCGATACTGTACCTATAAAGGTTACAGAACCAGTGCTACCATTATTTAACTTTACATAACCCGCACGAGCATAAAAACTAGAGATGATAGCCGAGATATCCATCGGGAAACCGTCAGGTCCTGGCAGCTCCTCCATTCTATTAGACATCTCACGAAGAGCCTGCGCCCAACGAGATGTAGAGTCTGCTAAAATAAGAACCTTTAAACCCATAGCTCTATAATACTCACCAATAGCCATACCTGCATAAACAGATGCCTCACGAGCAGCAACGGGCATATTAGAGGTGTTACAAACGATAATTGTACGCTCCATTAGCTTACGTCCAGTGTGTGGATCGTCAAGCTCAGGAAACTCCACAAATGTTTCAACCACCTCATTAGCACGCTCTCCACAAGCTACAATCAATATAACATCTGCCTCGGCCTGCTTAGATATAGCGTGTTGAAGCACTGTTTTACCTGCGCCAAAAGGTCCAGGAATAAACCCTGTACCACCCTCAGCAATAGGATTAAAAGTATCAATTGCACGAAGCCCTGTTTCCATTGTTTTAAATGGACGTGGCTTCTCTTTGTATGCTACAACAGCCTCTTTTACTGGCCATTTTTGCACCATAGTAACGATATGCTCAACACCCTTATCATCGATAAGTGTAGCCATTGTATCGGTTACTTTATAACGCCCTTCAGCAGCAACACTCTTAACTTTGTAAGAGCCCTTTAGCTTAAATGGCACCATTATTTTATGGTCAAGAAAATTCTCTTTAACGCTACCAATCCAATCTCCAGCTACTACTCTATCACCCTCATTTGCTGTTGGTGTAAAGTCCCATATATGGTCATAATCGATTGGTGCATTATATATACCTCTTTCAAGGAATAGGGTATCAAGCTTTTGAAGGTCATTTTGCAAACCATCATATATACGTGACATGATACCTGGGGCAAGGGTAACCTCTAACTGATGCCCTTCGAACTCAACCAGACATCCAGCTTTCAGACCACGAGTACTCTCAAAAACCTGTACTGATGCCATATCACCACTAACCTTGATTACCTCAGACATTAACTTTACACCGTCAAGGGTAATATAGCAAATTTCATTTTGCGATACTGCTCCGTCTACCTTTACTGTTACAAGGTTTGATGTAATGCCTACAACTCTTCCTGTTGTTTTCATATTTATCTATTTTTGTTGTCTATTCACCTACTGCAATATTAGCAGCTTTAGATTGATTTTATATTCTCCTTAGAGGTAAGCTTACCTACCACACTATTTAAAACCTGCAACCCCTCTTTATCATCAAGCACACGCCAACGCTCTAGCAACGACAGCTTAACAACATATCCAAGCACAACCTCTAAATCGAAGTAGTCGAACTCTAAAAGCTCATCTATCTTCTTCCAGCGAAGCTTATCTAAACCCTTCTCTTTCACTAGAATATCTTTCTCGGTAAGGAGCTGAATTAAGTTATCAACCTCATTAAATTCATTTTTAAGACCGAAGTCTTGAACAGTTTCATTCTGCATTATAATATCTGTAATCTCGCCTTTTCCTACAAACACCTCAGATAAAGCGATACCCTTTTCACGGGCTGTATAAGCAGCAGATATATTTCGTACATTAAGGTCAAACTCCGACCATGCCCTTACAAACCCACTTTTTGAGCTGTTGGCATATTTGTAGTATGCCTCCCATATCTTATTGTCAACATCACCTTTTGTAGATATATTATTCTCAGATGCAAAAGTAGCATCTTTATAAGATAGCAATATATTCTCTACAAATTTAGGCAATAAAGGCAACTCTTGCACCTGCTCATCGGTTGTTTCTGTCGACCTATAATAGGTATCAACAGCCTCGACATCTTCACGTGTAAGGTTAGATAGAGGCGAAAATACCCCCGAGCGACCAGAGCGTAGATCTAGGATATTGCGAAGGTCGAAAAACCACCACAACTCACCCAGCTTCGTCCAATCTTTAGAGGACAACTGCCCTTTAAGCTCAGCGCAAAGCGACTCAGTGTCGAGAGTTTTAGTATCGGCATCAAACGAATAATCTACAAGTGCAGATACTATATAATGATAATTACCCATTAATATTTTTTTTATGACAAGCTGTCTATATTAATATTATAAAATTGGTGTAAGGTTACTCTCCGAAAACTATTTGAGCTACATTAGCTCGCATATATTGCGAAATAAGAAGCTCGAAATCTTCAGCAGTAAACTTTATGTAGTAACCCTCGCCCTCAGGAGTGATTGTAAAACCCTCTTTAAGCTCTATAGAGCCCTCTACTGAGATTGAAGAAGCCAAGGCTGCATCAACTTTAGCCTTTATAAACTCGCCTATCTTTGCCTCACTACCATTTGCAACAGTAACAGTAATAGCACCCGAGCCACTCCACGCACTAACTGCGGCAAGTATCAGCTCTTTAACGAAGCTATCATCTGCAAATGCACTCTTAACATCTGGTGATATAGCCTTTGCTACAACAGCCCTTTGAAGTTGCGATTGCACATCTGTGATAGTCTCTTTTGCAGAGCGTTTAACATTTGAAAGAGACCTATCTGTCAACTCAACAGCATCGCTATTTGCTTTAGCAAGAATCGCTTCTGCCTCTGCTTTAGCCTTAGCTAAAATACCTGCTGCTTGTTGCTTAGCATCAAGAACCAACTGCTCTGACTGCTCCTTACCCTTAGCTACACCATCATTAAATAGCTGCTCTGTGAGTTTTTGAATTTTGTTTTCCATTATATTAAACTCTAAATATGGGTCGCCTTAACAACTTCCCTTTATATTATTACTCTATTAAATTATATCTTCTGGACAGCTAGGATAGTGCTTCCACCTCCTATGCGACCACATCCAAAGATGCGGCTCATTTACTATCATATTTTCTAACGCTTTTGCATAACGTTTTGTTATCTCATATTCAGGTAATTTTTCAATTCCATCATAAATAAGTATATATGTCCCCTCATAGTACCCCTTTTTGACCAACCTTGAGCTAAGAAAAAAGATTGGTAAGTTATATTTTGTAGCCAACTTTTCGGGACCCATAATAAATGCCGTAGGCTGGTTTAAAAACATCGTCCATTTTTTTATAACTGGATATGGTGGTGTTTGGTCTGAAATAAGCGCATATAAAGCCGACGAACCTGTGCGGATATCGGTAACCATTGTCTTTGCAACACTTGCCATAGGCAGAGGCACAAGCCCAAAACGTGACCTTAGCCTTATAAAAAAATCATCTACACATCCTGACGACAAAGGATGATACACACCATAAAACCTGCCTGAATAGCTAAGTGGCACGACCATAGAGTGTTCCCAAGAGGCATAATGTGCCGACACCACAAGACCAACTTTTCCATTTACAACCCTCTCTACTTCGTCTAAATTAGTAAAAACTATTCGTGGCTCAATATCCTTTTGCTTATGTGATGCTAAGGTAATTGTATCCATCGTAAGATTGGCTAGGTGACGATAAAACTTAGACTCTATATCTTTTAGCTTCTGCTCGCTATAAGATGGGAATGAGTTCTTTAGGTTTGTTCTCACTACTTTCAACCTATATTTAATGATTTTATAAAGCGACAAATAGATAAGGTATGCTGTAAAGTCACGCATAAAGCGTGGAGATAGCCCCACAACCTTTGCACCAAACCACAACAGGTTCTTATTTATTTTACAAAAACACTTACTCATCACTACTTTTTAGATAAAGAGTATAAAAATGCTATCTCGTCGCTCCACAACTCTGAGTTTGGAGTCTCTAAACAGATAGGCATATCATCAAAGCGGTTATCAGTAGCGATATATTTAAATATATCAGCCCCAAGCGTACCTTTACCTATGCTATCATGCCTATCAACCCTGCTACCTAGAGCTTTCATTGAGTCGTTAAGGTGAATACCCTTAAGGTATTTAAACCCTATAATGTTTTCAAACTCCTCAAAAACATCATCACACCCTTGCCATGTAGATATATCGTAACCAGCTGAGTAGGTGTGGCAAGTGTCGATACATACTCCAACCCTAGTTTTATCTTCTACCTTATCGATAATTTGTGCTATCTGCTCAAACTTATAACCTAAGTTAGAGCCTTGACCTGCTGTATTTTCGATAACAGCAATTACACCACTAGTTTTGCCTAGTGCTATATTTATAGAGTCGGCGATAAGTAAAAGAGAGTCGTCGTCGCTTATTTTGCGTAGAGTGCTTCCTGGGTGAAAATTTAACCTATCAAGACCTAACTGCTCACAACGTTGCAGCTCATCTAAAAATGCGTTACGTGACTTATCCAAAGCATCGGCATCAGGGTTACCCAAATTAATCAGATAGCTATCGTGTGGTAATATTTGTGATGGTGTGTAGTTGTGCTTCTCACAGTTCTCTTTAAACTTAGCAATAGACTCATCAGTCAAAGGAGCAGCTGTCCATTGACGTTGATTTTTTGTAAAGAAAGAGAACGCTTTTGCGCCTATTGCCGCTGCGTTTATTGGAGCATTTTCTACTCCTCCTGACGCTGATACATGTGCACCAAAATATTTCATATATATGTAAATTATAAATTCTTAATAGTAAACCCTTAACACCTAATGTAACTTGACATAGATAATAGGGGCGTAAATATGTAAGATAATCTTTTTTTACCTTGATTAAATAATATAAGTAATTATAGATGTTATCAAGGTGCAAGATAATCTATTTTTTTAAGATAAAAAATTTTTTATCTTATATAAACACTTTTTTTAACATATTATTACATTTTTGTCTATATAAAAGGAATAATACACCCCATTCACCTACAAAATTAGACCCAAAATTTACATAAATAATTACCGCTGGCTTCTACTGCTATTTGATGACTATTATTGTAGTTAAAAATTAGATATTCACTGGTTTGCGACTGCTGAGTTGAGAGGTTTACACAAGGGTATGTGCCGCTAAAACTGTTGATAATTTTCTGCTGAATTAATAATATTATATGTTAATGAAAATTGTTGTTAAATTCATAAAATGTAAAGGGTTGATTGTTGGTTTGGGATATGAAAAGTATACTTTTAGATTTTTGTAGCCGAAATTTTGCTGAAAAGAAAAGCGAGGCATCCTTACGGATACCTCGCTCTTTGGTGGTTTTTTCTTATAAGTGCTAGGCGCTTAGCTATTTTATGATTTAAAAGTGAAAAATCCGAAAAAAATTTTCGCCGAAGGCGAACTTCGAGATGGACGCCCTACAAGGCGCCATCAATAGTC
>CAMQVM010000056.1 GCA_947038135.1 uncultured Rikenellaceae bacterium | reverse complement strand
ACCATACCTAAATAGTTGATAATAAGTATATTTTAGGTTTTGCGAATCGCCCTATATAGATTAATTTTTGTTCGTATTACAAAAAAATATTTATGGCAAAAGTATATATTTTTTTGTGTAGCCAATCTACTCTCAACTAATATAACTGCTCAATAATGGAATAATCGACTCTGTCATTGGTAAAAAAAGAGCATTGATAAATTTACAAGGTGCTTATAAATGTTTTCAGCCCATTTAATATCATCTGTACCCCAATAGCTGCTACAATTAACCCGAATATGCGTGACATAGGGTTAAGCAGGTTATACTTATTTAAGAACGAGCCGAGTACATTACTTTTGCGCATTACTATCCAATTTAACAGTATACCTACTGTTACAGCTGCCAGAGAGACCCATATCCCATACAAAAGTGGCATTGTTACAACTGCTGTTATTGATGCAGGACCAGCAATCATTGGCACCGCAATAGGAACAGCTATGATATCTTCAATAGTGGAGTTTTTGTTAATTTTGACATATACACCTTTTTGTAGTGCCGACAATCCATTTATCGACAAAACAATACCACACATAATTTGAAATGAGTATATTTCAATGTTGAAAACATATCCTAATATTTGATTTCCTAATGTTAAGAATAACAATAAAACAATAAATGCTGTTACTGTTGAACGGTTGACAATCGTCATTAGTGATTTATGGTCGTATGTATCTTGCAACGAGAAAATAACAAAAATTTTCTGTATTGGATTTAGTAGTGATATGAATGTTAATGATGCTAGAAAAAATAGATTTATCATTTGTATGCGAATTATAATTATTTGTGCTTGATGATTATTTTGAGTAATACTAATAGTGATTATTGCAGGTGAATATTTTATAATAACATCTCTTAGTTGTTAAAACAAACAGAGCTAAAGTAAAATCACTGCTAATGTTACCACACTTATCAGTATCCAAAGTGTTATTCCTAATACAATAGGCTTGAAGCCAGCGTGCCGTATGGCAACAACAGATAGTTTACTGCCAATAAGAAACAGTGTTAAGCTTAACAATTTATGCGAGCCCAATTTTATTATATTAGATATAACGTCATTTATAGGAAAATATGTATTAATAGTCATAGCAATGATAAATATTAATATAAACCAAGGAATAGAAATTTTTCCTCTATCATCACCCGTAGGCTTAAAAATAAATGTAGAGATGATTGATAGAGGTATAATCCATAATGCACGGCTCAACTTAACAGTTGTAGCAATTTGCAAAGCTTCATCACCATACATTTGAGCTGCACCGACTACTGCACTGGTGTCGTGTATTGCTATTGCTGCCCACATCCCAAATTGGCTCTGTGTTAGTTGCAACATATCTCCAATAATTGGAAAAAGAATCATTGCAACAGCATTAAGTGTAAAAATAACAGCTAGTGACATTGATGTTTCGTTTGAGCTTGACTTTATTACAGGGGCAATTGCTGCAATAGCACTTCCTCCGCATATTGCTGTTCCCGAAGAGATAAGATACCCTAATTTACGGTCTACTCCAATATATTTGCTCAATAAAACTCCACTACACATAACCAATACAACTGAAAATACAGTGAACAAAATGCCCTCTGATGAAGATTGTAGTGAATCAATAATGTTCATGCCAAAACCTAGCCCTATAACGGCTAATTTTAGCAGATATGAAGACGCTTTCGAGGTATACTTGTCATATACATTGCCTAGCACCAAAGCATATAGTACCCCAGCGAAAAGAGATATAGCAGCAGGCATAAATATTGAGCCGATGGCAAGCGCTATAAAAAGTGTCTTTTTCATCTTATATTAATTATTTATTATTGTCCGATTGTAAAAGGGCTCTAAATATAGAGCTTATTTATAATCTAATCGGATAATATGATTATTTAATACAAAATTACTTTATCGCCACCACTAATGCAAATAGTGTTTTATTATGGCTTATAACATCTTGTTATAACGAATTATTGCCTGACGTAATATTTAGCAATGACAGTTGTAAAACCCCACAAAATTACATCTCTTTGTAACTCGACAAAGCAAATCGTATAAATTTATCAACCAGTCTATTTTGACTTCCAAAAAGAGTTATAAAAGAGAAATCTCTGTTAATACGCACTTCAGATATCTCTATAACAGTTAGCTCTCCTCGTCGTAGCTCATCAATAATGGCAGCTATCGACACTATTGCAAAGCTATCTCCTGCTATGACAAACCGTTTTATAGCCTCAGTGCTACCAAGTTGCATAATTACATTTAGATCAGATAATTTTAAACCTCTAGATTTCAGTAGTTTTTGTATAACCTCCAGAGTTCCCGAACCACTTTCACGCAGTACAATAGGCAGATGTTTCATTTCATCGAAAGATATTTCATCTTTGATACTACTTTTAGGAGAGGTAACTAACACAAGCTCATCTAGTGCAAAGAGAGAGTATTTAAACTCTTTTTTATGCACTATACCCTCTACAATACCAATATCAACCTTATGCTCTAAGATAAGCTTTTCTATATACTCAGTATTACCTGTAATAACTGATAGCGTGATATCAGGATAGTGACACATAAATTTAGACATGATTATAGGGAGTATATATTGAGCTATTGTAGTGCTCGCTCCTATAATTAATTTTCCTGTATTAGTGTTGGTTATCATATTCATTTCGAACTCAAGCTCTCGGTATTGTCTATGTATCTCCTCAGCAAATGTAAGAAATTTAGAACCTTGAGTCGTTAGTAACACTTTGTTGTTAACCCTTTCAAATAGCTGTACTCCATACTGATTCTCTATCTCACTTATATGTTTAGATATAGCAGGCTGAGATATATTCAACTCATTTGATGCTTTAGTAAAGCTTAAATTACGTGCTACGGAGAGGAAAACATTGATTCTGAAA
Organism: uncultured Rikenellaceae bacterium; assembly: GCA_947038135.1. Taxonomy (GTDB): domain Bacteria; phylum Bacteroidota; class Bacteroidia; order Bacteroidales; family Rikenellaceae; genus CAMQVM01. The sequence continues at coordinate 5,329 of CAMQVM010000056.1, read as the reverse complement.
TCAGTCATAGTATTGTTGTTATGAGGTGTGCTAATTCTATTACCTTATTCCACGACGATTTAATGCTGAAGCATAAGCCTTAGCATTTTTATTGTGTTGCGACAATGTCTTTGCAAATAGGTGCAATCCATTAAGTTCGGGTGAAGCACAAAAGTATAATAACTCATGCTTTTCGTAGTTCAACACACTTTCAATAGCGTTTATTGGTGGTACACAGATAACACCAGGAGGTAAACCTCTATTTTTGTAGGTGTTATATGGAGAGTCTACTTTTAGGTGTGAATATAACACACGGCGTATTGTAGGGTCGCCAAGTGCAAATTTGACCGTAGGGTCAGCTTGTAGAGGCATTCCAATTTTGAGTCTATTAATATATACTCCTGCAATGCGTTCAAACTCTTGTTTAGCCTTGCTCTCTTCTATAATTATAGATGCTAAGATTGAGACCTCTTGTGGTGTCATGTCTAGCTCCTTAAGCTTTTCTTGGCGTGATTTTTTAGCCCAAAAGCGGTCGTACTCGCGCTTCATTCTTGTTACAAATTCTTCGGGTGTATAGTTCCAATAAACCTCATAAGTATTTGGTATAAACATAGAAAGAAAGTTCGCTTGGTCAAACCCATGTTTCAAATGTATAGAATCGCACGTTAACACAGCAATCATTGATGCCGAGTCGCTCTCTATATATCGGCTAACTACACTTGCAAGTTTCTCAGGAGTGCGGATATTGTTAAATGAAACCTTTACAGGAGTTTGTTTACCTGTTGACACTAGGAGGTTTAAATCTCTTAGCGACATACCTTTCTTGATTGTGTATTTGCCAGGATAAACTCTATCATACTTCGCCTTTCTTGCGAATCTGATGTAGTCTAATGTGTCAGAAATAACACCCTCTTTTACTAAAAGCGCTGCTTGGTCAGATAAATTACTACCAGTAGAAACATAGACAACCGCATCTTTTAAGGTTGCTTTTTTGATACCATAGTTGTAGTAAATTGCAAAAGATATTAACACTCCTATCAATAAAAATACTGAAAGGAGTATAATATACAAACTAATTGATTTAATTTTAAAACCCATATTCTCTTTAATTTTAAGCTGTTAGGTGATTAACAGCCCTCAAAGGTAATAAAAATAAAGAAATAAATTTTATAAATTAAAAAAAATATCTATCTTTGTGCCGGGTAAGTCTTATACGATCAGCTCCCACTGACTCCCCCAGGCTCGGAAGAGAGCAAGGGTAAGTGGTTGAGCGATGCGATATAAGTAGCTTACCCATTTTTTGTGCCTTATAGTGAGGTGTCAATTAAATTAATGATTGATAAACACCCTTCACAAGATATATATTTACAATATCAGTTTTTGCGATAGTCATCTCTTCATAGTTCGAGTTTTCAGGTACCAGTCTTATAAAATCGGCACCCTCAGTAGCACTTCTTAGTATTCTAATAGCTGCAAATGATGAAGTTACCACAAGGTAAATTTGTCCCCACAGCACTAAATCACAATTCACACTCTTAGTAAACACTGTTGCACCCGACTCAATAAGTGGTGACATTGCATTGCCATGAAACTGTACAGCAAACTCACAATCATTCACCATAGGAATATTGATATAGTAAGTTGGACGTATGCGGCGTCTGTTTTTTGTCAAATTCATAAGATCTGCATCATAAAAAGGCAGTCCTACTGTCGGGCTTGATACAGGAGGTGTGTTGTCTGCGGTAGCAAACATATTACCTTCGCCTGTTAGCAGCCAGTATTTATTCACCTCTGGATACTTAGCATTAATTATATCCGCCATTTCTTTACTAATGCCGTGGTTGCCTCTTTTAATTTGGTACAAATTTTCAGAGCGCTTTAATGATAGACTTTTTGCAAAAGCATTTGTCGTCATTTTTGTGTAATGGATGACAGCCTCTAATCGCTGCCAACTGGTCATTGTTGTTGTCATTATTAAGTAGTTTGAGTAGCTTAACCACAAATATTATATAGATAACCCTCTAAAAAATAAAGGTTATTATATGATATATTTCAGGTTATTATAGTTGTGTTTTAAGGGTTACCCTTATTCCAACCTGGGTTAAATTACGTTGTTAAATATAATTGTTAAATTAGCTTCATTACGTGTATATAATTATTTTTATTTGATAATATAACATTATTAAAAAAAAATATTTATATTTGTTAGTGCAAATTTATTAAAAATAATATAATATTTTACATTAAGTCGTTTAATTTTTTTTCTAAAGAACTCTTTTATGCTCAAAAAAACTATGCAACAAAGGCGATTTATGCCATTTAAAGGGTGTAGGTCGATGATTTAAAGGTCATTACAGTTAATATTAAAGTTAGTATTTTATCCTAGATTATTCAGTCACTCTTTTACTATAAATTAGTAGTTATGTCAATTATGATTAATAACACGTATATAAATCAGATTGTTCTCAATGGATTTTGCGACAATCAAAAACTTGTCTGGAACATTGCCCCAGGAGTTAATGTACTATCTGGAATTAATGGCAGTGGAAAAAGTACGCTTATTGAGGCGTTGGCTCTCTTGTTTAGAACCGATATGGCGCACCATATAAACACAAAACCATATAAAAATATAGTTGTTGCTTTTGATGATGGTACCTCACTAGACTCACTAACATCAAGAGGTCGAAAAGTTGGTAACGTAGATATAATTGCTACGTTCGATACCCCCCTGAAATCAGCTGAAGCAGTGAGGAGATTATCGGGCGATAATATCTATACAGACTTAGACTGGGAGCTATACAAAACCCTCTCTTTATATCTGAAATATCAGCTATCTATCGGCAATAAAGCTATCAAACTCCTTCTTAATGGAGATAGCAATGATAGTATCGGGGAGCTGATGTCGGGCAAAAATAGGTATTTTGATATGATAGATATGATGTTTGAATTTGGTGGAAAAAAAATTGATAGAGATGGCGATGAGCTAATGTTTACCACAAAGACAACTACAATAACACCATATCAGCTATCGTCGGGTGAGAAGCAGCTTCTTATAATACTTACGACAGTGCTTATTCAGGACAATAAACCATCTATTCTAATAATGGATGAACCTGAGCTATCATTGCATCACGAGTGGCAAAGAGTGTTGCTTTCTAATATTTTAGCTCTAAATAGTAATGTTCAGATAATATCTACAACTCACTCTCCTGCAATGATTATGGATGGGTGGCTAGATAAAGTTACTGATATAAGTGATATTACTGAGCGGTAAATTATAGTTGTTCTATTAAACGGTGCTTAATATATACCTTTAGCACAGTTACCTGTTTGCAAATGCATACAGATAAAAACCTATTAGTTAAAGATTACATAAATAGCCCTTACTATGCGACGAAATTTCACTAAATATATAACTTCTGAATATATAGAGGCAGCTACTCAATTTACCACTGCTAGGAGCAAGGTAGAGAGGCGTATAATGGTCTATGTGGAGGGATATGACGATATTGCATTCTGGAGGGGTGTGTTGTCGCCTTTCGAGAACGAAAAGCTCTGTTTCGAGGTCAATGTCCCTACTAGAGACGACCTTGCCAAGGGTAAAAAAGTGTTGCTCGGCATGGCTAAAAACCTTGGCGATAACCTTATATTATGCATGGATAGCGATTTCGATTATCTATTTCAAGGTAAAACAGAGCAGTCGGCAAAGGTTTTGAACAGTAAATATATTGTTCATACATACGCCTATGCCATTGAGAACCATCGCTGCAATGCTAGTTCACTCCATGGATTATGTGTTAAGATAACTAAAAACGATAGAGAGGTTTTTAACTTTGAGCATTTTATGGCTCGCTACTCGTCTGCTATATTCCCACTTTTTTTATGGTATGCCTACTCGGCGCTAAGTGCCAACACACGTTTTTTTATACTCGCAAACTTTAAAAGTGCTGTAAATATCGGCTTTGTAGATGTGCGTAGTGATGGACGTAGTACTATTGACTGGGTCCGAAGAAGTGCTACTGACAAACTTAGGTCTCTCGAAAAGAGCCACCCCGAACATATTAAGAGAGTTAAAGAGTTTGGTGTTAGCATTGCACAATTGGGGGTTACAAGGCAAAATTGTTATCTGTATATGAATGGCCATGTGCTTAAAGATAATGTAATGGTGCTTTTAGGAAGTGTTACCGACCTGCTTAAAGAGATGATTATGGAGAATATACGAAACTCCTCACGCAAAGGTGCCGCTTTAGATAATGAAATCAGCAACTATAAAAATAGTATCAGAAACATTAAAGAGGTGATTAATGACAATGAAAATTTTAAAAGTTCTGATCTGTTTAAAATGATGGAACGTGATATTAAAAATATTATAGGGTAATGATAGATATAAAGATAGAGATGGTGGAGTATAAAGCGTATCTTCTCTTAGAAAAAAGGCTGTCGGCGAATACAATAGAGGCATATATACGAGATTGCACTAGCTTTATTGAGTTTATATCTGTCCCTCTTGAAGAGGTTACACTTGAACATATAGAGCAATATGTCACCTCAATATACGATGCAGGTAAAATCAGCTCCACCCAAGCTCGTATGTTAAGTGGTGTAAAGAGCTTTTTTACATATTTATATATATACGAAAAAATTGAAACACTTCCTACTGAGCTTGCTGCCACCCCTAAGGTGGCACGCAAAATACCCTCGTACTTATCTTTAAAGGAGGTTGAGGAGCTTATTGCGTCTATTGACCTGTCGGGGGCATTAGGGCATCGTAATAGAGCTATTGTAGAGTTGTTGTATGGCTGTGGGCTGCGTGTTAGCGAGCTAGTGGAGCTTAAAATATCAGATCTGTTTTTTGATGATGGTTATATACGTGTTGTTGGTAAAGGCGACAAACAGCGCCTAGTACCAATTGGCAAACACGCTATCGACTCTATAGGGCATTATCGAGAGCAACGGCGCAATATGCCTGTGGTAAAAAAGCACCAAGAGCTTCTGTTTCTTAATCGTAGAGGTGGGTGTATTAGCCGAGTCATGATATTTTTAATAGTAAAAGAGCTTGCAGTGAAGGCAGGTATAACCAAAAAGATTAGCCCACACACACTTCGCCACACTTTTGCATCACATCTGATTCAAGGCGGTGCTGATGTTAGGGCAGTGCAACAGATGCTTGGACATGAGAGCATCGCTACTACTGAGATATATATACATATTGAGGGGACGCAAAGACGTGAGAGCGTAGAGAAATTATTTGATATTACACATTGTAAAATTGTTGCAAAACTATAAGTGTTTTATAATAGGCTAATTCGCAAAACCTCGGTTTTGTGAATTAGCCAGCTCCCGAAGGGAG
>CAMQVM010000055.1 GCA_947038135.1 uncultured Rikenellaceae bacterium | reverse complement strand
ATAAAAACCATACCTAAATAGTTGAACATAAGTATATTTAACGTTTTGCGAATCTTCCTATATAAGTATAATACCCCTAAAATGGCATTGCAGTCATTTTAGGGGTATTATACTTATATAGGGTAGTCTCTTATAATGAGGTTATTGTAGAACTAAAAAACCAAACAAGAGGTGATCGTCGTAAAATTGCAACTGCATAATCATTTAGAGATCAGTGTTCAGCCACGTACTAGTATGCTTCTGGTATATTAACTCTCAATTTTTGCTATTTCATCATTTCAATAACTTTGAATTAGCATTTATTAGGTATTAATAGATTATAAGCTTCCTTTTTACAATATCATTCACAAGCCATAGCTCACTGATAAACTCTTCAATAGTTATCGTACGCCTACAGATCTTAAAGTAATCAATTTACTAACATACTTGATGTTTCCAAGTTGACATACATACTTAAACAGTACAACTCCATCTCCTGAGGCTGTTATATTTATACTTTTAATATTGTGATCTAATGTATTTGGTAGCTCAACAAACGTAATTTTGACAGATCCAGTACGACTGGACTCCTCTATGCTAACACTAAATGGAGTCGGTGCAGTTAATCCTGTGTTGGCAGATGCAGATCGGTTAACCTTTGCTAATTCCATAACAGTTGTAGGTTTCGAGACATCAAAGTTATTGCCCATTGGATTTACATTAAGAGCATATTGCCCATTGGTTATTGATGTGCCATCTTCCTCTGTAACAATCTCAAACTCAATGTTACTAGCAGGGTGCGTTAACGCCTCTGTTGCAGATTTATAACCACCATTATCAATTTTTGTGATTCTTATAGAGTAATGGTTATTATTTTCAATATTAAGATATTTCTCGGTTGCTTGATCATAAAAGTCTAAACGATGGTAGATATATTTACCACTAGATATCTCATTTTTTATTATCATAGCAATACGGTTGATGTTTGATTCTGTATCCGTAAATTTTGCTAGTGGAGCACCTATTGATTGTGTGGCGTATGGATATGCAAATATGAAGCTAGCCCCCGTTTCGTTATCATTCATCAGTGCAGATGCGTTATTTATCAAAGCCTCGTTATCGATAGTTTCAATAGGATTAGAGGTTGTGCTAGCCATAAAAGAACCATCAATATAGCCTTGATTTGATAGTTGATATAGCTTATAGGTAGTCTTTTCAACTGTGAAGCTAGAACCCATTTCACCAGGGACATGTATACCATTTACGCCATAATCAAGCTTTAGTTGTACCTTAGCAACAGCACGTTTAACTTTGATTATAGGGCTGCCGTTATTAGTCCATATATCTTGTCCATGCATTGGCAGACCAGTAGGTAGAAGCACTAGTCCATCAGCGCTAGTTAGCATGGTGTGTTTTATTAAGTTTGCCTTTGAAATATTAGCAAAATTAGCCACCTCTTTATTGAACATAATGTGTATATTATCACCTTCAACAATATTGTCACTGGGCGAAAATGCAAGAATTGTAAAGTCACCATCTGCTGTTCCAGCGGGTTTTATATTTTCAAGCGAAACTTCTTCAGCGAATTTTGGTTTTGTTTGGTCTCTAGCACCATAAACAATTACATACGCCTTTTTAATTTTCACCTCGTCAGCGGCTGAGCGTGTAACGGTGATAGCAGATGCTACAGGTATCTGAATCTTAATTAATTGACTGCTTGGTCCTGTTTCATCGTCAGTTCCGTTCTTAGAGCAACCTAGCGCTACTGTAATCAAACTTAGGAATAATACCCATTTAAATGAGCTTGTAGATGATCTGAAATTCAAATTTTGTTTCATAGTTTTCATAATTTCTAATTAGGGAGTTAATATAAATCACTACTGCTTGATTAAATAGTAACAATATTATAAATGTTAGTGGTTGTAGATATTTTGTGGCTCAATTTCTTTATTTATAACATCAAGCTCATAATAATTTGTACAATTATGCAAAGATACAAATAAATTTTTAATATTCAAATTTATTTGTATCTTTGTACATCAATGTTTTCCACTGAAAATCATACAATGAAAAAACTTTTATTTATAGCGATACTTTCGCTATGCAGTATAAACTTGTTTAGTGCTCAATTAGATACTATATCTATATTTAGTAGCGCAATGAAAAAAGAGATTATGTGCGCCGTTATAACCCCTAATAATATAGGTGTAGCCGAACGGTTACCAGTTGTATATATGCTGCATGGGCATGGAGGAAGCTATGCTACATGGGCAAATAATTTTAATACTCAAAACCTTGCAGATGCTTACCATGTAATGATTGTATGCCCAGATGGTGAGTACAGCTCGTGGTACTGGGATAGCCCAATTGATCCTAAAATTAGATATGAAACATTTGTATCTTCTGAGCTAATAAAATATATTGACAGTAATTACTATACAATTAAAAGCCGTGAGGGGCGTGCAATAACTGGCTTTAGCATGGGTGGTCACGGTGCGTTATACCTATCATTTCGCCATCAAGAGACCTTTGGAGCAGCGGGGAGTATGAGTGGTGGTGTCGATATTCGTCCGTTTCCAAACTCTTGGAACATGAAAGATAGATTAGGTGATAAGGCAACACACCCACAAAATTGGGACGACTATACTGTAATGAGTCAGTTACACCTTCTTAAACCAAGCTCATTAGCATTGATTATAGATTGTGGTACTGAAGATTTTTTTTATGACGTAAATGAAACTCTGCATAAAGAGTTGCTTGATAAAAAAATACCTCATAAATATATGACTGGAGCAGGAGCACATAATGGTAAATATTGGGGCGAGTCTATAATGTATCACATGCTGTTTTTTGACAATTATTTCAAAATGAACAACAATTTGTAATTTTTTTATATCTCAAAATCAGATATCTGCAAATAATAATAGCTCTTGCTATACTAACAAAATAAAGCAGGGCGATGAAATATCATATATTTCATCGCCCTGCTTTATTGTTAACTACAACCTAACAAACAAACAAATTATTTTTCAGAAAGACTATACATCTCCCATGGTAACTCTCATGCGGATATATTCATACTCTTTTTTAGCTTTATCATTCATTATATTATACATCGAGAATAGTGCAAGTAGAGCATTTTGATTAATCTCATCGCTGGTGCCATTATCACTAATAGTACACTTCACTGCACTCCTATTTACAGACCATTGCATCATGATTGATTGATACATATCCATACATTTTGTTCTCTCTTTGCTATCTACATACCCATTTTTATATAGCATTTGTGTAATTTTATCAAATAGTGTAGATACAATTTCACGTAGCTCATAAGCGTTATATGCAGGGTCTTTAATAAGTCGTGTATTTGAGTTAACAAACATCACCACACCCTTATAACAATCCATTATAGTATATAGGTTTTGTAAGATTAAAAACGCTTGTTTCATATCAAGAAGTGCAGAAACCTTAACAGCAGCGGTGCTAAACTCTTTAATGAATTTACCCCATAAGCAGATAGATATATCCTCTTTTTTGGCGAAGTGATAGGTTATATTTCCTGGGCTCAGGTTTAATGCCATTGCTAAAACATCGATACGAAAATCCATCATTCCGTTTTCGTTTATCAACACAAGCGACTCTCTAAGGATTACATCTTTTGTAGATAGTGAGCTAGGAGTCTTTTCTTTTTTCTTTTTCATATTTCATGATTATATATTATGCTCTACAACTAATGTGTAGTGCACGGGTTATATTATAATTGATAATAGACCTTATACTGACTCTACAAATGATAGAATATCATTATACTGCTTCATGCCCTCTTTCTCTAAAAAAGGTAGTAGCGGGCTAAGAGATACTAGTGCATAACGCTCGGCTAGTGCATTTATCTCTTCTATATCTTCAGCATAAGCGTGGTTCACTGCCCAGCCAATAAGAGTAAGGTGCGACTCAAAGCATAAAATGTCGAGCTCATTGCTTATATCACTCTTTATAGCTTTATTGATAACAAGATAATTTTTGATTACTTGATATTTTTCAAACGTAGAATCCCAAAGAATCTTGTTTTCTTTGCGAGAGCGTGATATCACACCGCTATCACCTAACATATAGTTTAGTGTTCCTCTATAATTATATAGAGTGGTGATAATCTGTCTAAAGAGTAAGTAAAGCTGCTTTACATCCATAAACTGATTGATCTGACTTCCTATTGAGGAGATAAGATCTCGTTGGCAACGTTGCCATATTGAGAATGATATATCGTCCTTTTTAGGGAAATGGTAAGTGATATTACCTGGTGAGATTTTTAATGATTGAGATAGCGTATCGATACGGAAGTCTGACATTCCGATTTGATTAATTATGCTATTTGCTCTCTCTAGAATTGACAACCTAGTACTATTTTCTTCTATGTTCATAGCGATTTAAAATTAGTTTATTATTATATTTAACACTAATGCAAAAATCCAACCAATCTTTAATTTCTATGCAAAAAAAATAAAAATAACAATAAAAAAGCCATTTCGTACGAGCCAAAAATAAAAAAAAATGCTTTTTATTATGAAGCCTATATTAAATATTGTACATTTGTACTCTACAGAATTATAATTATCGATAATATTAATTTCAAAACGTTAAGCACTATGTACGGAGACATTAAAAATTTTCTTAAAGAAGAGTTAGCTTCTATCAAGGAGGCAGGACTTTACAAAAGTGAGCGAATAATTACATCGCAGCAAAGAGCAGAGATCCAAGTAAATGGTTGTCAGGATGTTCTAAACTTTTGTGCAAACAACTATCTGGGACTTTCAGATCATCCTAGATTAATCAAAGCAGCTAAAGATGCCATGGATAGCCGTGGTTTTGGTATGTCGTCGGTCCGCTTTATTTGCGGTACTCAAGATATTCATAAGCAGCTAGAGAAATATATTTCAGACTACTTTGGTACTGAAGATACTATTCTTTATGCAGCCTGTTTTGATGCTAATGGTGGTGTATTTGAGCCTTTACTAGGCGAAAATGATGCAATTATTTCAGATTCATTAAATCATGCTTCAATTATTGATGGTGTGCGTCTTTGTAAAGCTAAGCGTTACAGATATGCAAATGCTGATATGGTAGAGCTTGAGGAGAGTTTGAAATTAGCACAAGCGCAGCGTTTCAGAATTATCGTTACTGATGGTGTGTTTTCAATGGATGGAAATGTTGCTCCGATGGATAAAATTTGTGAGCTGGCAAAGAAATATGATGCTTTAGTAATGGTTGATGAGTGCCACTCAGCAGGTGTTGTTGGTGCTACTGGTCGTGGTGTTACTGAGCAGTTTAATGTTCGTGGCGAGGTAGATATAATTACTGGTACTCTAGGCAAAGCTATGGGTGGTGCAGTAGGTGGATTTACTACTGGTAGAAAAGAGATTATTGAGCTTCTGCGTCAGCGTTCACGCCCGTATCTATTCTCTAACTCTATTCCTCCAGCGGTGGTAGGTGCTTCTATTGAGGTGTTTAAAATGCTTGCTGAGTCTGACGATATTCACTCTAAGTTAGCTTCAAATGTTGAGCACTTCCGTACTAAGATGGAAGAGGCAGGATTTGATATTAAGCCTACACAATCTGCTATCTGTGCAGTTATGTTATATGATGCAAAACTTTCGCAAGAGTTTGCCTCTAAGCTTATCGAAGAGGGTATTTATGTTACAGGTTTCTACTATCCTGTTGTGCCTAAAGACCAAGCACGTATTCGTGTGCAGGTGTCAGCTGGTCATTCAGTAGCTCACCTTGATAAGGCTATTGCTGCTTTTACTAAAGTTGGTAAAGAGCTAGGTGTACTAAAGTAATATTGTTGTCCTCTTAAATTGGGATAACTCCTCTTTATGGAGAGATAAAAAGAAAATGCAGCCGAAAAAATAAAATTTTTTCGGCTGCATTTTCTTTTTATCTGTATATACTTATAGTGTTGTATTATTGTATTATAGTATACGTGAAATTGTAAATTATGCATCGTTTTCTAAATTGTAAATTTAGTTTTATTTAGTCTGAAATTCTTATAATGAGGATAATTTCGTACCTTTGCAAAATTATTAGATATTTTAACATTAATTTAAAAACTTACAAAACTATGAAAGTAATTACATCTAAATTCTTTACACTATGCTTTATGCTAACTGCTGCACTCGTAGGGTGCAATAAAGCTCCTACACCAGGCGACCCTGTTGATCCAGTTGTTCCTGTTGTCCCTGTTGTTCCTATTACAGACACGTTATCTATAACTGTAACTATGCCACTACAAGATACAGGTGTGGCTACTCGAACAGGAGACTCAGAAGCTGAGGTAGCGATCAAGAGTGCTTATGTAATAATTTATGCAGATAATGCAGCAGATAATGATTTGCCTATATTAACTGATACTATTGAGGTTGAAAACATTACTCAAGATCCTACTAATGTAAATAACAGGGTTTTGACATTCCCTAAAGATGGAGAGGTCGCAAATGGCGATGATATTCATATTATGTTTAATCATTCGTTAGCTTCTTTAGATATCGCTAAAAGCAGTTTGAAAGAGGCTTTAAAGATTACCACTGCTACTGATGTTGCATCTGCTGGTCTTGTAGATATTACAAATGGGTTGCCTATGTATGGTACTGGCCCATTGAGTGCTGACGATGACGCTACTGTTATAGTAAAGCATAGTGTTGCTAAGGTGCAATTGAAGCTTGACTACAATGGCGGCGATTATGTTGATGGTAGATATGGTATATTCACCCCTGCAAATACTACATTTAAATTGTATCAATTATCAAACATTGGTTATGCTGACGGTTCGTTTCCAGCTTCTACAGATTCGTCACCAATAACCGAAATTGCTAATGAAAGCGAAATTAATCAACCATCTGTTAGCACTGAGGTGGTAGATGAATTTACTGGAGCAAGTTACATTTTTGCTTATCCTTACTCTAAGCAATCTATCGGCACATCGCCCGTAGTATTTGTAGATGAGAGTCCAAAAGCAGAGCGTATAGCAGTTATAATTAAGAATATAGCAGATGATGGTGATGTTTATCATCGTTTAGATATTTATAGTCAAGCAACAAAAAAATACTTTGATATAAAGAGTACATATCATTACACGGTCATACTTCGTGAGGTTAATTCAGTAGGTTACAGAACTGCTACTGATGCTTTGGCTGGTCTGCCGAGTGATATTAAATACGACTTAATAATAGAAGACGAGACTGGTGCTATTGTAAACAATGAATACCAGTTGAATGTAGATTCTAATGGGGTAGATTTTAAAGTATCGCCATTAAAGTATGAAACAGTGATTGTAGAGTTAGCAAAAGTTAATCTTGTAGATTATATCGATGCTCCTGTAACTGATAAACAAAATTTTGACGTTGCACTAGAGGAGAGTTTCCGTGTGGAACTTGCAAGCAACGGTGTTTGGCTCGATCCAAGATTTCCTACTACCTTAGGTAAAGACCCAGAGTCTGTAAATGTATCGGTGTCTGGTACAGGTGTGGTGTTATTTAGATACATTGCAACACTGGGTTATCGTAAGTATAAGAGTGATGAGATTTGTGTAAACTCAAATCTTTCGGGTAGTTTTTCAGCAGCAATACGAGGAGACTCATTAATTTTCGATGTTAAGAGTTCATCTGATGGGGTTGATTGGAGTGCAGAGTCAGATTCACCACTTTGGGCAGAGCCTATTAAAGTTGATAATAAATTAAAAGTTGCTGTAAAATTTAATACTGCTTCTGGTGTACGTGCTGCGAAAATCACAGTACGTAATACCAATGATGATGTTATTGTTATAACGATCAGCCAAGATGGCTTTCCATATTTTGCAGATCGTAATATAGGTGCTTCTTGGACGCTTGCTACTGAAGAAGAGTTATGTCTACCAGCTAATAGTCAACCAACAAATATACTAGATTGGCAGACAGAAAATCCTAGGAAGTTTTTTACATGGGAAGAATCTGTAGGTCAATGTGAAAAATGGACTTATCAGGATAAGAAGTGGCGTCAACCTACAAAAAATGATTTTGATGCTGTTGTGGCTAGTGGCAGATTCCAATTTAGTCAGGCTCCTAACAATGCTGTAAAATTAGAACAAAATGATGGTACGGCGATTTATTTTCCTATCCTTGGAAACTCTAAGTATCTAGATAGAACTTTCACCAACCATTGGGGTATAGATCAAGGACTGCGCCTATTTGTAGAGCCAACAGAAGTGACTACTAGTAATTCTGGTACTATAGAACATGGGCAATCTATTCGTTGCGTGTTGGATTAGTTTTCGACAAGTTTATATAGTGTCGATTTTGAATCCTCTATATGGCTGAAAAATTGGTTTTTTTAGATCAAATATATAAAAGAGCACCAGTAAAATAATTTTACTGGTGCTCTTTTTGGTGTGTCTACTATTTTTTATTGCTGTTGTAATACTATAAATAATCTGAGATGGAGGAGACCGCTTATAAATTTGCGGAATACAATCATTGATGGTTATGATAGGCTAATTCGCAAAACCTCGGTTTTGTGAATTAGCCAGCTCCCGAAGGGAGC
>CAMQVM010000054.1 GCA_947038135.1 uncultured Rikenellaceae bacterium | reverse complement strand
TCAAGCGGATCTTCCGAGCCCGAGCTACTTGTTTTTTTACACCCAAATAGTGTAAGTGACGTAGCACACAACAGCACTACAAACTTCATTGATTTTCTCATGTACGTAATTTTCAAATTGATATTAAATTATAATCATTATAAAACAGTAGGTATAGCAACTACACACGGCTATAAATACTAATATTCTGCAAAGATACTAATAATATCACTAAGTTACTCTTATTATTCACTTTTTTTCAGAAAAAGGCAACAGAAAATCAGCTCTAAAGATTTTGAGCAAAAAGAAGCATATTTAAGATACTTACCAAAGAACAGTAACCCAATTATATTTCACGTGATATGACAAATAAGGTATCTTAAAATAAATTTTAAGATACCTTATTTACATACATAGACAAACTCCATTACAAAAGAAATTGAAAAAGAGTTTGCAACTCAAACAGATACACTACTCAATATACCCATAATTTTTAAGAGCCTTATCGTTATCTCTCCAGTCACTATTAACCTTTACATAAAGATCAAGAAACACTCTTTTTTGAAGAAACTCTTCAATATCAATACGTGCTTGTGTTCCTATATCTCGTAGGCGGCTACCTTTATGCCCAATAATAATACCTTTTTGTGATTCACGAGCCACATATATAATAGCACGGATTCTATCAAGGTCTTCACCCTCTTTAAATTCTTCAACAAAAATTTCTACACAGTAAGGCACCTCTTTGTCGTAAGTAAGAAGCACTTTTTCACGGATAATCTCAGACACAAAAAACCTAACAGGCTTATCAGTAAGAGCATCTTTATCGTAAAACGGCTCACCCTCAGGCATATTTTCGATGATAAGATTGAACAGATTGTCTATATTAAACTTATTTGTTGCAGATACAGGTACTAATATAGCATCAGGAAGAAGAAGTTGCAATTTATTATATAGCACCACTAGCTTCTCTTCATCAGTAAGATCTATCTTATTGATTACTAGAATAGTTTTTATCCCCGATTTTCTTACCTTCTCAATAAAATCGATGTTTTTATCAAAACTCTCAACTGTATCAGTTACATAAAGTATAACATCGGCATCACTAATAGCCCCAGTTGAAAACTTCAACATAGACTCTTGAAGCTTGTAATTTGGCTTCAACACACCAGGGGTATCAGAGTATACGATCTGAAAATCTTCACCGTTTACAATTCCCATTATGCGGTGCCTTGTAGTTTGCGCCTTTGAGGTTATGATAGACACTCTCGCTCCCACAAGCTCATTCATAAGCGTAGACTTACCGACATTTGGATTTCCTACGATATTTACAAATCCTGACTTAAATTTTTTTTCTTCTGGCATATCTTTTAATCTATTTTTTTTTATGATTGGTGCGATTATAGCAATGTAATTATACCATTATAATTACACCAACGCCACAAAAATACAATTATTATAGTAGATATACAACTATAAAGTATATATATTAAAATAAAAGTGTATATTGTGACTTAAAATAGATATAAAATGAATATAGGAATTATAGGAATAGGCGGAGTAGGGGGCTACCTAGGGGGTATATTAGCTAAATACTATGCAAACAGCGACACCAAAATATTTTTTTATTGCAGAGGCGAACACGCTGCAATAATTAAAGATAAAGGGCTAACTTTACAAACACAAGGTGAGGAGTATATAACTCGTCCATTTGGTGTTATTGAGCCAAATGAAGAGAGCCCAAAGATGGACTACTTATTTATAGCAACAAAAAACTACTCTATATTAACTCTTGAGCCTACAATAAAAGGGGCTATTGATGATGATACTATTATCATTCCGCTAATGAACGGTGTAGATGGCAGTGATATGGTGAAAGAGCTATTTAAAGATAACAGAGTTTGGAGCGGATGTGTATTTATCATGAGCAGAATAGAGAGCGCTGGTATAATTGTTGAAAGTGGCTTAAATAACAATATATTCTACTTTGTGGGAAGTTCAACAGCTACCGAGCTAGAGATGGATATGCTACGAGATATAATCACCCCAGCATCAAAACATTTTATTGTAGATCAAAATATTGATAAACGTGTATGGGAGAAATTTGCTTATATATCGACTCTATCTACTATTGCTACCTACTACAACGCAAATAATGGTGAGATATTTAATAACGCTGGCAGGGTGAAAGAGTTTGTTTCGCTCAACGAGGAGTTTTTATCTATTGCTATGGCGCTAAATAAAGATGTAAGAGATGATATAGCAGAGTATAACCTTGAGCGTGCACTTGCCACACCATCTACAATGACTACATCAATGCAGAGAGATTACTATAATGGTGGCTCTTCTGAAATAGACTCGCTAAGTGGGTATATTGTACGAAAGGGCGAAGAGCTGAATATTACTACTCCACTCTACTCAAAAATGTATAATAAACTTAGGTTGTTATAGTATTGATGAAAACAAAAAAAGGTTTAGTATGCAAGGGTTTACTTTTAAACTGCTGTAAAATTGCAGGGTAGTTTATTTCTTGTACATTTTTATTTGCAAGCACTATTATACTTGCGACACTTGCGATACTTGTAAAAGAAAAAAGTCACTACTAATAAAATTATTTTATCAGTAATGACTTTTTTTGTTCGAGCCATAAAGCTCATAATTTTCTTAACCAAAGGCATATTAGTTGCCTACACCCTAAAAGAAACCTATAATAAGCAATAGTCAAACACATCTACTATTTAGATGCTTTAACCACATCGCTAAATATCCATAATACAAAATATTAGACCGCCAAACCACTAAAATATACAGCGTACAGAGAGCCCATTAGAGGTTATGCTTGTCTGCCTAGTGTAAGAACTTGCTTTGTCAATATAAAGATAGCAACCCCTGTTAGACCATAAATATCCACTTGCACTAGGAACTTGCGATGTTCCAGATATAGGAACAAACACACCATTATATTCAATAGAGGATGATTTATCACTATTAACAAGTGTTTCTATTGCTGTCGACAACAATAATTCAACACAACCTAAGTTACCACACCGCTAAACCGTGGCTTAAAATTGATAAGAATATAAAAATATACAACAAAATTACTGTTTTAGTTGCAAATAACCAATATATTTATTATTTTGCACCCATAAATAATAAAATACTTATAAGGGATGTAAAATTAATAACACAATAAATAGAGATAAAACATAATATTAAAATAAAAACAGATAAGAACCAAAATGGAATTATTAATTTTCTACCTTCTTTTAGCCCTAACAGTATCATTTGTATGCTCTGTGGCAGAGGCAGTACTACTATCTACGCCAGCTTCATTTATCAGCATGAAAGAGAGTGAGGGGTCAAAAAGAGCAACACAATTTAAAAAACTTAAACAGAACATTGATAGACCGCTATCAGCAATTTTATCACTCAACACCATTGCCCATACTATTGGAGCAGCAGGAGTAGGAGCACAAGCAGGAATAGTGTTTCAAAATGTATCTTTTGGTGTTATATCGGCAATTTTAACAGTGCTTATACTAGTGCTATCTGAAATTATACCTAAGACGATAGGTGCATCATACTGGAGAAATATAGCTCTTGTATTTGTACCAATAATTCATTGGATGATAATAATATGTTTCCCTTTAGTGTGGCTATCAGAGTTTATCACCCGCCTCATAGCTCCTAAGCACAAAGAGAACTCTGTAAGCAGAGAGGAGGTGTCTGCAATGATGAACGTAGGTGTAGAAGAGGGAATATTTCACTCAAAAGAGAATAAGATAATTCAAAACCTTATAAAGCTTGAAACTATACGTGCTAGAGATATAATGACTCCACGAATTGTAGTTACAGTAGCACCCGAGGAGATGACATTGCAGGAGTTTTATAAAAATAAGTCGTTAATACACTACTCTCGTATACCTATATATAAAGACACCAAAGATAATATTACTGGATATGTGCTTCGCCAAAATATCTTTGAAAAGCTTGCAGGCGACAATATTGCATCACTCAAACTGTCAGATATAAAACGTGATATTCGTATATCGGTAGATAGCAGATCTATATCGGTGCTATGGGAGGATCTATTATCTAACAAAGAGCATATATCGCTAGTATTAGATGAGTATGGTAGCTTTGAGGGTATTGTTACCATGGAAGATATCATTGAAACAATATTCGGCTTAGAGATATTAGATGAGAAAGATAATATTGAGGATATGCAGCAGTATGCACGTGAGCGCTGGGCTAAACGTCAGCAGAAATATAAAGATATTGCACTTTTAAATGATTAGTGATTAAGTTATAAGTTATACCAAATACCAAGAGCCTCGTAAATTTACGAGGCTCTTGGTATTTGGTATAACTTATAACTTAATCACTAATCATTTAAAAGTGCAATATCTTTATATTTCTGCTGACGTTTAGCCCAGCGCTCACGTGCATACTGCTGCATATCCTCAATATTATCTTTCTCATCTAATATCTCTAAGCCGAATATTGTTTCAATGATATCTTCCATGGTAACAATACCCTCAAAGCTACCATACTCATCTAATACTAGCGATATATGCTCTTTGTTAGATAATAGATCCTCCCATAGCACCGATATAGATCTGCTATCTACCGATATACGAATATCACGTTTTATATCTGACAGTTTGAGTGATGCAATATTGTCGCCTGCAAGCTTTTCAAAGATATTTTGGCGAAGCACATATCCAGTAATATTATCTTTGGTGTCTTTATATATAGGTATACGAGAGTAGTGTATTAACGACTTATTTTTATAAAACTCCTGCAATGTCATCTCCTCGGGTGCTACTGTAACTACAATTCGTGGAGTCATTATATCTCTAGCACGTATAGTTTCAAGCTTTATAAGGTTTTGAATTATCTTATTCTCTTTTGAGTGAAATATTCCCTCTTCTACACCTACGTTCATCATTGCAGACACCTCCTCTCTGCTTACAGAGTTCTCTTTGTGCTTAGGAGCTATGAGGCGGGTGATAAACTCTGATAGCCACACTAAAGGGAAACATATTATTATCATCCAATGAATTATTGGTACAAATACAAGAGCTATATTTCTCCAGTATGATGCACCTATCGTCTTAGGTATAATTTCAGATAGCACTAGTATAAGCACTGTTAAAATTGCCGATATAACACCAAAAGATACATTTTGAAACACTATTCCTGCTTGTGCTCCTACTCCTGCTGCTCCAATAGTATGGGCAATGGTGTTGAGTGATAAAATTGCTGATAGCGGTCTATCAATGTTCTGTTTAAGTTTTTTAAATTGTGTTGCTCTTTTTGACCCCTCACTCTCTTTCATGCTGATAAATGAAGCTGGCGTAGATAGTAGTACTGCCTCTGCCACAGAGCATACAAATGATACTGTTAGGGCTAAAAGAAGGTAGAAAATTAATAATTCCATTTTGGTTCTTATCTGTTTTTATTTTAATATTATGTTTTATCTCTATTTATTGTGTTATTAATTTTACATCCCTTATAAGTATTTTATTATTTATGGGTGCAAAATAATAAATATATTGGTTATTTGCAACTAAAACAGTAATTTTGTTGTATATTTTTATATTCTTATCAATTTTAAGCCACGGTTTAGCGGTGTGGTAACTTAGGTTGTGTTGAATTATTGTTGTCGACAGCAATAGAAACACTTGTTAATAGTGATAAATCATCCTCTATTGAATATAATGGTGTGTTTGTTCCTATATCTGGAACATCGCAAGTTCCTAGTGCAAGTGGATATTTATGGTCTAACAGGGGTTGCTATCTTTATATTGACAAAGCAAGTTCTTACACTAGGCAGACAAGCATAACCTCTAATGGGCTCTCTGTACGCTGTATATTTTAGTGGTTTGGCGGTCTAATATTTTGTATTATGGATATTTAGCGATGTGGTTAAAGCATCTAAATAGTAGATGTGTTTGACTATTGCTTATTATAGGTTTCTTTTAGGGTGTAGGCAACTAATATGCCTTTGGTTAAGAAAATTATGAGCTTTATGGCTCGAACAAAAAAAGTCATTACTGATAAAATAATTTTATTAGTAGTGACTTTTTTCTTTTACAAGTATCGCAAGTGTCGCAAGTATAATAGTGCTTGCAAATAAAAATGTACAAGAAATAAACTACCCTGCAATTTTACAGCAGTTTAAAAGTAAACCCTTGCATACTAAACCTTTTTTTGTTTTCATCAATACTATAACAACCTAAGTTTATTATACATTTTTGAGTAGAGTGGAGTAGTAATATTCAGCTCTTCGCCCTTTCGTACAATATACCCACTTAGCGAGTCTATTTCAGAAGAGCCACCATTATAGTAATCTCTCTGCATTGATGTAGTCATTGTAGATGGTGTGGCAAGTGCACGCTCAAGGTTATACTCTGCTATATCATCTCTTACATCTTTATTTAGCGCCATAGCAATAGATAAAAACTCCTCGTTGAGCGAAACAAACTCTTTCACCCTGCCAGCGTTATTAAATATCTCACCATTATTTGCGTTGTAGTAGGTAGCAATAGTAGATAGAGTCGATATATAAGCAAATTTCTCCCATACACGTTTATCAATATTTTGATCTACAATAAAATGTTTTGATGCTGGGGTGATTATATCTCGTAGCATATCCATCTCTAGCTCGGTAGCTGTTGAACTTCCCACAAAGTAGAATATATTGTTATTTAAGCCACTTTCAACAATTATACCAGCGCTCTCTATTCTGCTCATGATAAATACACATCCGCTCCAAACTCTGTTATCTTTAAATAGCTCTTTCACCATATCACTGCCATCTACACCGTTCATTAGCGGAATGATAATAGTATCATCATCAATAGCCCCTTTTATTGTAGGCTCAAGAGTTAATATAGAGTAGTTTTTTGTTGCTATAAATAAGTAGTCCATCTTTGGGCTCTCTTCATTTGGCTCAATAACACCAAATGGACGAGTTATATACTCCTCACCTTGTGTTTGTAAAGTTAGCCCTTTATCTTTAATTATTGCAGCGTGTTCGCCTCTGCAATAAAAAAATATTTTGGTGTCGCTGTTTGCATAGTATTTAGCTAATATACCCCCTAGGTAGCCCCCTACTCCGCCTATTCCTATAATTCCTATATTCATTTTATATCTATTTTAAGTCACAATATACACTTTTATTTTAATATATATACTTTATAGTTGTATATCTACTATAATAATTGTATTTTTGTGGCGTTGGTGTAATTATAATGGTATAATTACATTGCTATAATCGCACCAATCATAAAAAAAAATAGATTAAAAGATATGCCAGAAGAAAAAAAATTTAAGTCAGGATTTGTAAATATCGTAGGAAATCCAAATGTCGGTAAGTCTACGCTTATGAATGAGCTTGTGGGAGCGAGAGTGTCTATCATAACCTCAAAGGCGCAAACTACAAGGCACCGCATAATGGGAATTGTAAACGGTGAAGATTTTCAGATCGTATACTCTGATACCCCTGGTGTGTTGAAGCCAAATTACAAGCTTCAAGAGTCTATGTTGAAGTTTTCAACTGGGGCTATTAGTGATGCCGATGTTATACTTTATGTAACTGATACAGTTGAGAGTTTTGATAAAAACATCGATTTTATTGAGAAGGTAAGAAAATCGGGGATAAAAACTATTCTAGTAATCAATAAGATAGATCTTACTGATGAAGAGAAGCTAGTGGTGCTATATAATAAATTGCAACTTCTTCTTCCTGATGCTATATTAGTACCTGTATCTGCAACAAATAAGTTTAATATAGACAATCTGTTCAATCTTATCATCGAAAATATGCCTGAGGGTGAGCCGTTTTACGATAAAGATGCTCTTACTGATAAGCCTGTTAGGTTTTTTGTGTCTGAGATTATCCGTGAAAAAGTGCTTCTTACTTACGACAAAGAGGTGCCTTACTGTGTAGAAATTTTTGTTGAAGAATTTAAAGAGGGTGAAGACCTTGATAGAATCCGTGCTATTATATATGTGGCTCGTGAATCACAAAAAGGTATTATTATTGGGCATAAAGGTAGCCGCCTACGAGATATAGGAACACAAGCACGTATTGATATTGAAGAGTTTCTTCAAAAAAGAGTGTTTCTTGATCTTTATGTAAAGGTTAATAGTGACTGGAGAGATAACGATAAGGCTCTTAAAAATTATGGGTATATTGAGTAGTGTATCTGTTTGAGTTGCAAACTCTTTTTCAATTTCTTTTGTAATGGAGTTTGTCTATGTATGTAAATAAGGTATCTTAAAATTTATTTTAAGATACCTTATTTGTCATATCACGTGAAATATAATTGGGTTACTGTTCTTTGGTAAGTATCTTAAATATGCTTCTTTTTGCTCAAAATCTTTAGAGCTGATTTTCTGTTGCCTTTTTCTGAAAAAAAGTGAATAATAAGAGTAACTTAGTGATATTATTAGTATCTTTGCAGAATATTAGTATTTATAGCCGTGTGTAGTTGCTATACCTACTGTTTTATAATGATTATAATTTAATATCAATTTGAAAATTACGTACATGAGAAAATCAATGAAGTTTGTAGTGCTGTTGTGTGCTACGTCACTTACACTATTTGGGTGTAAAAAAACAAGTAGCTCGGGCTCGGAAGATCCGCTTGA
>CAMQVM010000053.1 GCA_947038135.1 uncultured Rikenellaceae bacterium | reverse complement strand
TATTAAGACTCTAATATATAAAGAGAGTGATAGGCATAAAACCCTTAAAAATATAATAGGAAAGCGACTTGAAAAAGAGAAGGGGATTGATATATCATCTATTTCTATTGACTCTAAATTCATAGTGAGAGGAGATAACAAAAGAAGACCTGATGTATATTGTAAGTATTATGATAAAGAGTTAGTTTTTGAGATACAATTATCAGATTTATCTCAAAGATATATTTTAGAACGCCACACATTTTACCAAAGATATGGCATCTATTTAATATGGATTTTAGATGATTTTGATATACATAGTCAAGATAGGCTAGAAAAAGATATTAAATACTTAAATCAGCATCAAAACTATTTTAAGCCGCATGAGCTAAATGACTTATTTTTACTTGAGTGTAACTATAAGAGCTCATTTATAACCGAGAGTGGTAAGTTATTAGAAAAGTGGCATACTAGGTCGATATCTTTAAATCAACTACATTTTGATGATATAAATTTTCAAGTTTACCACTACAATTATCCCGAAAAAAAAGCGTTAAAAGAGCGTGAGAGACAAATATTAGAAGAGCAAAATATAAAGTTGGCAGAAGAGAAAGCCGAAATTTTAGAATCAGAAGAGGCGATATCTGCTGTTGACAATATATTAAGAAATATACGTAATAATAAGCAACGTAACAACAAGTATAAATATGATTGTATCGCAGAATGTATTTCAAAATTAGAGAAGAAAAGAATAGAAATATTAAACCAAAAGTGTAATCTTCAAAGAGTGCTTAATGATGGCACTACTCCCATAATAAAATGGATTGATGATCCAGTATCTACAATAGAGTTTATAAATTTTATTTTAGGTGCAAAAGAGATTCTCTTCGATGTAAATCAGACAGATGCAAAACAAAGAACTGTTTTTCAGGCTATATTGCAAAATAAAAAGTTATCTATCTTTTATTTACGAGAAAATCTATTTAAAAGAGGGTATATGTTTACTGTTTCAGATGCAGGGTGTATCTCGAGCAAAACTGAATATAGTGAAAATATAGAATCTACTATTTATTTTATGTGTAATAGCCTGACTTCTAAATATTTAATTAATACGTTGTTCAAGCATGAAAAACTCATATATATTATTGAGTCTGCTATAAGAAATGAGATAACTGGTGTAAAGTATAATAATTGGATTTCATTTGCTAATTATGTAATACAATTTTATGGTGATTACTGGGAAAAGTACTTGAAGCCAATATTTGAAGTAACAGGATTGCTGACAAAAATAGTACAAGAAGACAAAAACAAAACTTTTGCTAATAAGCTTAAAAAATTGAAAGTAAATTATAGTGACTCGGAATGCGAAAAGGATATAGAAATCATTGATTTGATAGATGATTTATATCAAGAAAGTCTGTATGTATACCAATATGAGCCAAAATAGCACGAATAATTGCTGTAATTTGTAATTTTGCTTATTTAATGCAATTTTAATAATCTAAAGTGTGGTATTTGTAGTTTTTATTTATTACCTTTGCTTAAAATAAGAGACAATACTATGATAGCTGAAATTAAAATATGTAACATATTATCTTTTAGAGATGAAGCAATATTCAGCTTTGACGCTGATAAGAGTAAAGATATGGAGTCGTATCACATTGTGGAGGTTGCTCCTGATGTTCGTTTGCTTAAATTGGGTGTGATTTACGGGGCTAATGCATCAGGAAAAAGTAATTTTATAAAGGCTTATGGTTTCATAAAAGACTTTATAACAAGAGTTGCAACGAGCAAAGCTGATAAGACAAACGTAACTCCTTTTTTGCTTGACGATAGTAGCAGAAATGAGCCATCTAGTTTTGTCATTACATTTTATACCGATATGAATGGAGTTTGCATAAAATTCATCTACTCAATATCACTAACCAATGACTATGTGGTTAACGAAAGTTTATCATACTATCAAAGTCAACAACCCGCAATAGTATTTGAAAGAGGTATAAAAAATGGTGTTTCGACTATTAAATTTGGAAATAAAATCAAACTTTCTAACATTGTAAAAGAAGAGGTTACTCTTAAATGCCTGCCAAATATGTCTTTATTTGCTGCTTATATGCAATTAAATATGAATATACCCGAAATAGAGTCTGCTTTATTATATTTCAAACCTCAAGAGGTAAATACATCTGAAATAGTCTCATTATATGGCTTGAATAGCTTTGGATCTGGTGGTACCGAGGATTTTCAATATGCTCTTAATTATCTAAAGGCTGCTGATTTTAATGTTTCTGAAATTGTTCGTGACAACAAAAACAATATAATTTTCAAGCATACCTCGAAAGGCAAAGATGGAGTTGAGAGAGTTTATGAACTACCTATTGAGAGCGAATCAAGAGGTACAATTCGCACTTTAGACATTGCAAAATTTGTTCAAGATGCCATAAATAAAGATGCTTTTTTTGCAATAGATGAGATAGAGTCTTCTCTTCATCCAAAATTGGTAGAATATATAATAGAACGATTTTTACAAGAGTCTAAATCGGCTCAATTGCTTGTTACTACACATTACGATGGGCTCTTAGCACAAGATGACCTACTTCGTAAAGACAATATATGGTTTACAGAGAAAGGAGATGACGGTGCATCTACATTATATCCATTAACAGACTTCAAAGCCATTAGCCGCATATCATCACTACAAAAAGCATATAAATTTGGCAAGTTTGGTGCAACCCCTAATATTTAGCTTATGAGAAACAGGAAACCAACCCTTGCAACACGCCAAACTATCTACATAGTTGGAGAGGGGCAAACAGAGCTATTCTACTTCAAGCACTTAAAGAAGCTACTTAATTATCGATGTACTATCTCACCACGTTTATTTGAGAATAACAGCATAGTAAAGATAGATAAAAAAGTGGAAGAGCTATTGAGTGAAGATGTTTTTGTAATTTGTGTGTTTGATGCCGATGTAAGTAGGAGGTCTGAGTCGGAAAATAAAAAACTTCAACGCCTAAAATTGAAGTATAGTAAAAATGAGAATGTCTTACTTTGCGATACTCTTCAATCGATTGAGTATTGGTTTTTACTGCATTTTGAAGATACTTGTCGCTATTTTAATAGTGCAGATGCAACCACAAAAGCTCTAATGAAGTATATTCCTAACTATGACAAAGGGCGAAAATTCATGGAAAATGAAAAGTGGGTTAGAGATATGACTTTAGCAGGCAAGTTTGAATTAGCTTGTGAACGTGCCGAAAAGCATGAAAAAAGAGAGTCATATAGTAATCTTTTTAAAGCTGCCAAAAAGTTAATTTAAGTTCTTATTACTACACAACAAACCTAAAACGCAACATTAAAAGAGAACCCAACCATAGGCTTTGATCTCTCGCTAGGTTTAAAAATAGATATGCCAGTGTATAACTGCGTGTTAGCACCTAAAACAGTATAATCAAACATAAGCTCTAAGCCATAAGTATATGGCTGGATAACGGCGGTGCTGTTGTGAGTGAAATAGCGATTATAGGCGTATTCACCAAAAAGCCCTAATGATATACGCTTAACATATATAATATGGCTTATACCTCCGTCAGGAAAGGCTAAAGGGAGCTTGTATTCTGCTGCAAATGAGTATAAATTGCGTGGCGAGTAGATCATATCATTTCCTTGAGGGTAGATTGATGCCTGCATAAAATTGTAGCTTCCACGCTGTTGGTACTGCAAGTTAGCCGCTATAAGCGTTGAGTGTGCAGGGAAAAGCCCTGGTAGTGATGCCTTTCCATAAAATGAGTGCACCTTGCCGAAGTCCTTGCTGAAGATGTCTGCTGAGCTGCTTACCGATAAAAAATAACCGAGTGGTGACTCAAGATCTCGGGCTGCACGATACTTATAGTTTTGCCATGATACTCCGATAGTGCTCTTTGTTACACCCTCCTCAATATCGTAACTGTCAACTTTAATATTTGATAGCTTCAATGCATTGAGGTAGCTTTGCTGTACATATAGATTTATATGCCTGCTAGATTTTCCTGTTGAGAGGTTGATAGGCAACGATGCTGTCCCTTTAAAAGAGAGGTTTTTATCAAGAGTGCCGCTATATTCAGATAGTATTTCTTTCGAGAAGTAGTAACCCTGCTTGTCACCTCCATAATCAACACTTAGGTCGAAATGGACTGGCAAACCAGTGTAGCCAAGTGAGGCGGTGAGTATAGACATCTTTTTTCTAGGTACATAGCCATATCCTACTGATGAAAGGATATCGCCCAGTAAATTTTGTGATAGAACAGTAGCACCAATACCAATATCTATTTGACGCTCATTGATAAGCTTGTTTACATCTAATGTGAATGGTATCCACGAGTGAGGGTTAAACATATTTGCCACCTTGCTAAACCGCTTGGTGCGTTGGGCATTTTCAAGGGTTACATTTGGCTCTATATTTATAGTGTCAATCTTTAATTTATCCCACTCATACCAATCAGGGTGCAGGCGTGTGCTAGGCATATACTTTATAGCAACCTCTTTAAGTGAGTCGCTGTTAAACTTCTGCTTGGCAAGTGAATAACCCATACGGCGATATGAAGAGACCATCTGTATAGAGTCGCCATTATGCTCAAAAACAGGAGTAGGAAAGAATGAGCCATACTGCGATGAGGTAGTTTGCCACTCACGACCTGAAGCGATATCAAAAATATGATTTTCATCTTTTCCTGAAGCCGTAGAGGTGAAATATAGCTTGCCATCTTTAGCCAACATTTGACGCTGAGACACGTGCGAGGCAGCTTTGATTGTTGCTAATGCCTTAGTTTGAGGATCGAAGCTTTTTAGCGATACCCCATTGTTATCTAGTATAAACAAATATAGCTTTTTTGTATGGTTGTCGTAACTCATAGAGCTAACCGAAGTATCCCACCCATTAAGTGAAACCCTTGAAACCTCACTGAAAGTGCTATCTACAACAACTATATCGGGGTTTTGAAGCATATCGTAGCTTATATATGCAAACTGATTAAAGTCGCTTATAGAGGCAAGATGATATACATTAGTATCGTCGTTTTTGATATATTGGTGTTTCTTAAATTTCACCTTATCGCCCTTTTTTACAATTGTAGCCGAGCGGATAAGTGAGCTAGACTCCTGCTCCCAAAAATATGATGGTTTATACTCTGTCCAGTATACTTTATCGCCTTTAACTATTTGTGGACTGTTGATATATAACGAATTTTCTATAACTCTTCTCTCTCCGCTGTCGATATCTGTTTGAAAAAAAGAGTTAGGAATATTCATATTGTAGCCATGGGTTAAAATAGTGTTGCTACCCAGCAATATAGGGTTTGTCTGCTTTTCATAAAGCCTATAATCGTTAGGTATAAAGCTAGAGCTATTAGGCTCATTAGATGCTTCACGCCAAAAATCGTCTAACCGCTCATAAGTTTCATAAACTATATCGGTGCTGGTTTTTCCATACTTGCGCTTTAGGGTTACATCATAGAAAAAGGCTACAACAGGGTTTCGTGCGCAATAATCCATCATCTCCTCCCATATTTGAGGGTCATAGAATGTCTGTCCTGCAAGTGCTGGCCAATATCCCATCTCATACATTGAAGGGTAAGGGGTGTTCATTGAGCTACCTTTCCACTTGTCATACTGGCTAGTTTCGGGCGCTTCGTTAAGCATTGCTCTATGATTAATGCTGAACTCAGGCTGTTTACCTCGCCCATTAACCGATAGCTGCGTCTCTGCCAAAACTGCATCACCCTCAAAGAACCACCCTGGCACAACAATAGTTACCGCACCAACTGCCTGCTCGCCAATAAAATACCCTAACACCTTTGTAAAACCTTTGTTAAGATTACTCATCTGAACAACGTGGCGATACTCGTGTATAGTAAGCTGCTTAAGCCATGGTAAACTACCAAGATTATCTGATGGGGTAGTGTAGAGCTCCATGCGACGTGGTGTCCATGTAACCAAACCGTTAGCTCGAGTTTGTAGAGGTTGTAATATAATTGGTATATACTCCATTTTTGGTGCTAAACCGTATGTTATAACACTTTGAACACTATCTAAATAGCCCTCTATAATTGTAGCTTTAGGATAGAAAAACTCAGGAAAAATAACTCTTTTACCTTCGCTTTTAAGCTGACTCCACCGAACCGAGTTGGAAGTAGAACCCGTAACAAAATATTGTGCAGAAGCAGTGTTGTAAGCTAAAGATAACAGTAACAGTAATATAGATAGTTTTTGTTTCAAAATAGAATATATTATAGTAAATTGGTTATAGTAAATTTGATGTAAAATTATCGATTAAATTGTTGGTTAAGCTGTCTGTTAAAAGGCAAATTAAATGTAGGCTGAATATTAAATTACCCTAGCTCTATATCCACCAGCTTTGAGGATATCAACTATCTTTTGACGAAAGTCGCCCTGTATTATAATCTCACCATCTTTGGCAGACCCACCAACACCACATTTTGTTTTAAGCATCTTGCATAGCTCTTTTAGGTCATCTTCGCTACCTTTAAAATCGGCTACAATTGTCACCTTTTTACCTCCTCTGTTGCGTTTGTCGAGTGCTACACGTAAATTTTGCTTAGCCTTAGGGAGAGTTTCTTCCTGCTGCTCAACATCTAGTTCATAATTAAATTCTGTACTAGTCGAGAACACAACTCCTAGCCTATCTTTCCAATCACTCATATATTTTTACTTATTTAATTTATCGTTTAACTTATGGCGCATTTTATCTCTGCTGTTTTTCTTTTTAAGATTGTCTACAAGCGCCTTTTCAATATTTATACCACACTGGTTAGAAAGCGTCGTTAGCACCCAAAAGACATCAGCTATCTCATCGGCCAAATCTCCACTCTCCTCGCCCTCTTTGCACGACTGCTCGCCATACGTACGAGCCATTACACGAGCCAACTCGCCCATCTCCTCAGTAAGGATAACCATATTTGTCATGGGAGCAAAGTAACGAACCCCCTCATTTGTAATCCAAGAGTCTACAACCTCTTGATATTCATTTATATCCATGCTTTAGTATCTATTTTTTGAATCGATAATAATAGTTACTGGTCCATCATTGACAATGCTACACTGCATATCTGCCCCAAACTTTCCTTTTGCGACCTCTGCACCTAATGCCCCTTTTAGCAGAGCATTAAACTCATTATATAACGGCTCTGCCACCTCGGGGCGTGCTGCCTTTATATATGATGGTCGATTGCCCTTTTTGGTAGATGCCTGAAGCGTAAACTGGCTTACTGATAGTATAGCACCACCAATATCAATAACTGATAGGTTCATCACCCCCTCTTCATCATCAAAGATTCGCATATTGACAATTTTACTAACCAGCCACTGCGCATCGCTCAAATCATCTTCATGCTCAATGCCTACAAGAAGCATCAACCCTTTATCAATAGCTGAAAAGGGTTGATTATCTATCGTTACGCTAGCAGATATAGCTCTTTGTATTACTATTTTCATCGCTCTTTATTACGTTTGTATAACTATTTTGTTGCTAGTTTATTGCTAGTTGCTTGGGTGTCTTCTTATTTACTACCTTTTAGTTACTCGAAAAGGTCAAGAATGGTCTCTCCACCAGTAAGGTGATACCAAGCAAGCCCAGCCTCTTCTGCGCCGGTAAAGTTACACATATTATCATCAATAAACAAACTCTCGTGCGGCACTATCCCTGCATCTTCAATAACCTGTGTATATATTTTTGTATCAGGCTTACGAAGCTTCATCACATCAGAGTAGTAGCACTTCACAAAAAGTGACTCTAGCTCAAAGCCAAATTGTGTTTTAAACATCTCCATAAACTTCACTCTATGCGGATGATTTGTGTTACTAAGCACATAGATATTATATTTTTTAGCTACTTTTTTGAGCAGTTCGATACGTCGAGGGTCAAAATCTAGCAGTAAAATATTCCATGCTTCCCACACTTGCTCATCGGTGATTGTTGCTGCAGATGGATATTTTGCTCTTAGTTTTTGCAAAAATTCGTCATCAGATATAGTGCCAAGCTCAATGTCAAGAAAAAAATCTTTTTGGTGAGGATGAATGTCTTCGGTGTCTAAACCAGTAACACCTAGCTCAACAAACTTGTTGAGTGTTAACATAATATCA
Organism: uncultured Rikenellaceae bacterium; assembly: GCA_947038135.1. Taxonomy (GTDB): domain Bacteria; phylum Bacteroidota; class Bacteroidia; order Bacteroidales; family Rikenellaceae; genus CAMQVM01. The sequence continues at coordinate 542 of CAMQVM010000053.1, read as the reverse complement.
ATATCAAGGATTACATTTCCGAAGTCGAAAATGATGTTTTTTATAGGCTCTGAACCTTTGATTTTTAATTTCATAGAAAAAAAGTTATAATTTTATTTGCAAATATAATAAAAATTACTACCTTTGCAAACGAAACAATGAAACAAATTCATTGCGGGCCTATAGCTCAGTTGGTTAGTAGCACCTGACTCATAATCAGGGGGTCCCAGGTTCAAGCCCTGGTGGGCCCACCCCTTTTTAGGAATTAAGCAGTTGCATTTAAAATGTAGCTGCTTTTTTTGTGCCTTTTTTTCAGGCGTTGCACACGAATTGCACACAGCTCGCTGCGAGATGATGAAAATAGAAGAAACTTAATATTAAGCAAGTCAGTGTTATATAGGTATTTAAGAGAATAAAAAAAAATGACACTTGGTAAGAGCAACTTAATCAAGTGTCATTTTATAATTTGTTGATAAAACTATTTATTTTGTCTTTTTAGACGCCTTTCTCTTTTCGCCTCTGCCTTTGCCTCTTTTTTAGCCGTGGCATCTATTTTTGCTTGC
>CAMQVM010000052.1 GCA_947038135.1 uncultured Rikenellaceae bacterium | reverse complement strand
CTCTCGCCCAAGTCGTAAGGTGCAGAGGAGAAATAGTAGTCTAAAAACATTGCGTGCTCAATTACTTCGTCCTTCCATTGAAGAGTAGAGTGCTCGCCTACTAATAAAAATTTAGCATCTAATATAGATGCCCAATCAGCGGTTTTCATATTTTATATATATTTTAATGTCTGTATAATATACGATGTTTAGTATATGTTTAATATTGCTTGATTAAATTGAGACAAAGTTCTATTGTCAGCGTGCTTCTTTGAAAAGCACCAAATACAAAAGTTATCAGCTCGAAAAATTATAACTTTCATTATTATTATGATGCGATGCAAAACAATCATTAAATCTATTGAAAATCAAATAGTTTGAATTTTGTGAATTACCTTGTGTCATAAGATAAAACTGTCTATTAATCTCTACAAAAGTAAAATAATTAATCTACTATTCAAAAAAAACTTTAGCTTTGTAGTCATACATATAAAGAATATATATTATCACCATAAGATATAAGACTCCAAATATGTTATAAAAGGCAGTATAACAACTATTTATGTGGTTTTTAATTACTAGGGCATGATTTATGTTTTTTTTATTATTCTATTATTTATGAGCACAAAGTTGTATGTTTATTATAATTTTATGATAACGCAAGTTTGACGATGATACTAATTCACCACAATTTAATATAACAACACTAAATATAAATCATGATTACGATAATATCACCAGCAAAAAGCATGGATACATCTACTTCTGAGTGCATTTTAGCTACATCAACACCTAGGTTTATAGACCAAGCAAATACTTTAGCTTTGAAGATGTCTGAATATAGTAAGGAGGAGATAAAAGAGCTCTTCAAAGTAAGTGATACAATAGCTGAGAGCACTTATCAGAGATACCAGCATTTTAATTCAGATGACACCAGCGTTGCACCTGCTATATTTGCTTACACAGGAAGTGTGTTTAAAGTAATGTCACCCAAAAGCTTCACAAAAGATGATCTTATCTTTGCCAATAGCCACTTATTAATAGTGTCTGTTCTATATGGATTGTTGTCACCGCTTGATATGATAAAGGCGTATAGGCTTGAATATAAAACTAAAGTTGGTAATATAGGTGGGAATCTATATCACTTCTGGAAACAGCATCTTACAACCTCGCTCGTTGATATTGCTAAGGCTTCAACAGGGGTGGTAGTCAACTTGTCTAGCTTAGATGTGCTTCCTGCCTTGCAAATAGATATCCTTAATCAAGAGCTGGTAGTGATAACGCCCGAATTTAAAACTTTGAAAGATGGCGAGTGTAGAACAATACAAACCCATTCAAAAATGGCTAGAGGGGCAATGAGCCAGTTTATAGTAAAAAACAGGGTGTTGACTCCCGAGGGGTTAAAAACGTTTAATTGGGGTGGGTATAGCTTTGATGAAGCTCTTTCTACTTTCGATAGGTATCTATTTATTAAACAATAATAGTTGTAGTCAATTCATAATTTGTTAATTTTGAATTGACTACTATATTTACAATCTACCTATTGTTAGTAATTTCTACTCATTATTACTATCACTATCAATGAAAGTCTCTTTTTTTAGAGGAATAAGTATTTCAAATGTTGTTCCATCGTTCTCATTAGATGTTACATGGAAAGTTCCATTTACCGTGTTAATAAGGTTTTTAGAGTGATACAATCCGTAGCCATGTCCCTTAGGTTTTGTCGTAAACTTGTAGTTGAATATTTTACCTAGCACTTCTGTATCTATTATACTGCCATTATTGTGTATTTTCAAGTTGCAGTGATGTTCGTTTTTGCGCAGGTAGAAGGTTATTTTTCCATTCTTTTCGCAACTCTCTTTTATTGCCTCTACTGCATTGGTAACAATGTTATTAACCACACTCCACATATCCTCTTGTGCAATATTTACTATCACTTCTTGTTGGTCTTCTGGCTGCTCTACCTTAAACTCTATTTTGTTTGCGCAGTGAAGCTTAACCATCTCATCAAGAAGCACATTCATAGAGGTTTGTATATCTTTATTAATATACTTCTCTGGAGACTCCATAATGTTAGACATTAAGAGGTTTATTCTTTTAGTTTGTGTTATGGCACAGTTGCACGATTCGTCAACCATCTCTTGCCAATTTAGTATCTCATGCTCCTTTTTATATAACAGCATTTGGTTTTTTAGTAGCATTGGTGTCAAGAGGTTTTTCACTTCATGTGCTATAACTCGAGTCATTCTATTCCATGCTTGTTGGCGTTCGATTATAAGCTGTTGTTTATATTGATTCTCTAGCTCTTCAATCATATCATTGTACTCAGTAATTATTGAAGTCACCTGCGACAAATCTTTAGTGTGTATATGTATTCGCCTTCGGTGTTTAATATCGAATTTGCTTAAATCAAGAATATCTAGTGGTCTGCTATATATGCTATACATGATAAATATAGCCATAAGCATTATCAACATACAACATATTAACATATCAGATAGTTTTGTTATCGAATTGCTATAATTGTTGGGCAGAGAGTCTGTATTATACATTATTCTTAATATACTCCCATCTATAAGGCTAGTGTAGCAAACACTGTACTTATCATGAGTGCTAAAGTGCTCCTCTGTTCTTATTATATGCTCTTGGTTATTGTTATTTATTGCCTCTACAAGGTTTGTATTAAGCTTTTTAGGGACATACATCTCATGCGAGTGATTCTTGTTTAGGGAATCGATTATTTTGCCCTCAAAGTTGTATATTTCTATATGTATATCGTGCTCGATCTCTAATTTATCTACCCATGCCTGTTTATTATTAGTAATGTTGCAGTTGTCACACTTACATTTGCAGTTTCTTTCTTTATTATCGCTGCTGATGTGGTGTTTGTTGTTATAACTATTTTTGACAATACTGGTGAGTTTGTCGACAGTCAAGTTTATAACAGATATGTCTACTTTGTTATTTGCGCTATTGCGAATATACACTGATACAAGCATTACACATATCAAAGATAACGAGAACGATATTTTTATCTTTTTAGTGATACTGCCAAATATTTTTTTGTAGAACATTCTTTGAATTGAAATATAACCTATTGATATTATCGCTACTGAGCAGTATGCAAATAGTACGTTATACTCATTGGGTATATCCAGCTCGCTGCTTTTATATGTTAGTCTTTCGTAAAAGTTATAGCCGTTATCTTCAAATAGTACCTTGTTTATCATACTTATGTAGTATAGCTTATAAGCAGAGGTGGCTGATGCTATTAACGCTACAAAAAACAGTAGTGTGAACTCTCTAAGTCGTTGCTGATACGTGAAAATTGCTACTAACAGAAACAGTATAATTATCAATACTGTTGTCATAATATCATCTGTTTGATATATCATCAAACTAGAATATATTACAAATATAGCAATGTGGTATATCAAGGGTACATCTTTCCTTTTTGTGTTAATCAGCAAGTCATCAACTGAAAGAAGTTTTGTGAAAGATATCACCAATAGACTTATTGGAATAATGTTTAGCAGCGATGCTTTGTCGTTAAACTGCACCTTGTAGACGATTTCTAAAATGATAAATATCGCCGTAAATGTAACAAACAAAAGATAAATTGGCCTGATATTTATCTTTGACTGATATCTACTTACGACATTGAAAATGGTTTTTGTGATAATTAAAGATGATATGGCAGTAATCCATACAGATAAATTATCTGAAAACATATAGTGAGCCATAATCATAGTTACTATATAGATGCCAAATAGTGTGTATATGTATCCATTCAGCTTGCTTTTATGCGCTCCTTTTCTGTAAAATGCGTGCTGCAAGGCAATCGTTAGCATAAGTATACCTAAAGCACCAAATATATCGAAAACTATTTTTTTACTACTTTTAACTATATGATCTGGTGGTATTATTGTTACCATAACAGCAGTACGACCGTGCTCTTTTATTGCAGTAATAAAAACCTCTCTGTTGTTATATGTGCGATATTGGCTGCCATTATCTGCTGTCTTTAGTAGCTCGCTGCTTGTTAAGTATATGTTTTTGTTAGCATACTTAATCTTATCTAAATTATAGAGTATTATTGTTGTATTAGACTTGTTAAAATAATCTATGATTTTCGCACAGTTTTGCTCGGTGATAGTTTTGACATCATTTTGAGCAGCAAGCCATTCACCTGCAATATTTTTAAAGTTTGTGTTTAATTTAGAAGACTCCTGTTGTTTGTCAAATACTTCATAGTTGTCAAAACAAGGAGAAAACTGTAATAGGTTTGCTAATATAAGCAATATAGCTATTACAGTATAGATGTTTCTTATACTCTTACAATGTAGAAGTAAATATTTATAAATTTTATAATTCATCTTTTTTTTTATTAACTTTATTACACCAAATCAAAATTTGTATTTTAGATTACAAATTATTACTTATGGTGATAAGGCTCATCTTTTATAATTGTAAACGCTCTGTATAGCTGTTCCACAAATAATAGTCTTATCATTTGGTGCGAAAATGTCATTCTTGAAATTGATATCTTCTCTCGGCTCTTACTGTATATTTCGTCCGAAAACCCGTATGCTCCCCCTACTACAAAACATAGTTTTTTTATTGATTGCAGGCTCTTTGTCTCTATCCATGCAGCAAATTCCTCACTACTTGGATTTTTACCTCTCTCATCAAGGAGTACAATATAGTCATACTCAGATAGTAGAGGTGATAGTATCTCTCCCTCTCGTTGTTTTATCTCATTAGTACTCATGTTTTTGGCACCCTTGATATCAGATATAACTACGATATTGAATTTAATATATCTCTTTAGTCGTTTTGTATACTCCTCTATTCCGTCAGTGACGAAATTGATATTTGTTTTTCCTATTACTACTAAATCTATTTTCATTGTTATAATATATGTATGCAAAAATTGCTCCTAATTCTACTTAGGAGCAATTATAAGCAATAAAGCTCTATATCTTGTTTTTAATCTCATCAATTGTTTGCCTGAAGTTTTTATCTGTTTTATAGAGATCTTTTATCCTGTTGTAGGAATATACCACCGTGGCATGATTTTTACCACCAATCACTCCACCAATAGCCTTTAGTGATAGGGTAGTGCACTCTTTACAAAAATACATTGCGGTCTGTCTAGCTAATACAATATCGCTAGTTCTTTTGTTTGAGAAAAACTGCTCTTTGGTAACATTAAAACGTTCTGCAATGGTATCTATAATGTAATCTACCGTAATCTCTCTCTTCTGCACTTTAACGTATGGCTCTAAAATTTGCTTAGCCAGTTGTATAGTGGCAGGTGCATTTAAAAAGCGTGCATTCGCAACAAATAAATTTACAGCTCCCTCTATTTCACGTACATTAGCAGTTATAGATGTAGCCAAAAAGTCTATTATCTCCTCGCTTATAGATAAGTTGTTTTGCTGGAATTTATTTGATATAATCTTATATTTTGTATCATAATCAGGCGCCTCTATCTTTACCGATAAGCTCCATTTGAATCGTGTAATTAACCGTTCCATAATATCTTTAAGCTCAACAGGTGGTTTGTCGGCCGTGAGTATGATTTGCTTTTTAGACAAGTGTAAATGGTTAAAGATATTAAAAAATACATTTTGTGTTCCAGGTTTAGATGCAAATTCTTGAATATCATCAAGTATCAAAACATCAATCATCTGGTAAAACATCACAAAGTCGTTCACTTCACCTTTTAACGTAGCATTTTGATATTGAGTCTGAAATTTATGTGCATTTACATATAGCACGTTTTTCTCTGGAAATCTCTTTTTTACCTCTATACCCATAGCTTGAGCAATGTGAGTTTTTCCAAGACCTGAATCACCATATATAAATATAGGGTTAAACGAGGTTTTTCCTGGGTTCATAGCCACGCTCCAGCTTGCAGCTCTCGCAAGTCTATTACATTCACCCTCCACAAAATTCTCGAAGGTGTAGTCAAAGCAGAGTTGCGGATCTACAACTACCTTTCGTAGACCTGGAATTGTCTGCGGGCTTTTGATTTGTTTTGGATTCGTTTGATTTGAGTACTCTTTTATAGCAGACATCCCACCATCCTTAGCTTGATGCTGTGTCTGGTTTGCTTGTTGCGGTATAGCGTACTTCAAACGTATTTTATTTCCAAAATTACTACATATAATAGGCTGAAGGTGCATCATAAAGTGTTGCTCTATGTGCATGATGAATTCTTTGCTTGGAACCTTCAAGCGCAACACCTCACCATCAAATTCTAAAGGTACAACGGGTTTTAACCAGCGATTAAACTCCTCGTAAGAGACTTTATTTCGCATGGAAACCAGGCAGTTGTGCCATCCTTCGGTGTATGTATTAGTGTCTTTATGCATCTTGAATTATCGTATTTTCGTTATTTTTACAGTACAAATATCCGTTAAATATTTCATTAAAAAAAGTTTTTTTTGTTTGGAAATTAATAATTTTTTACATTGTTTTTTTAATAGCTACAATATCATGTAGTTAGCTCTTTTTTTATTTTTATATTTATTTACTACATTTTATTTTGTACCTTTGTGGCTTAAATATTGAAAATATAAAATTTTAATCATATAATTATGAAAATAGATAAGAATATAGAAGAGAGGGCTAATCAGTGGCTCAACGGAAATTATGACGAGCAGACTAAACTGAAAGTTAAAGAGCTACTTGAAAACGACCCAGCAGAGCTCATAGAGTGTTTTTATAAAACTCTAGAATTCGGTACTGGCGGCTTGCGTGGTAAGATGGGTGTTGGTACAAATCGTATGAATATCTATACTGTTGGTGCGGCTACTCAAGGTCTTGCAAACTATCTTAAAAAAGAGTTTGCTGCACTAGATCAAATTAAAGTTGCTATTGCTTGCGACAGTCGTAATAACAGTGATCTTTTTTCGCAAACAGTAGCAAATATTTTTGCTGCTAATGGAATGAAAGTTTATCTTTTTGAGGCACTACGTCCTACACCTGAGCTGAGTTTTGCTATTAGGCATTTAGGATGTCAGAGTGGGGTTGTTGTGACTGCATCACATAACCCTAAGATTTATAATGGATATAAGGCTTATTGGAATGATGGCGGGCAGGTTGTTGCTCCTCATGACACTAATATAATTGATGAAGTTAATGCTATAAAAAGTATTGATGATATCAAGTGGAGTGGTGGAGAATCTAATATCACTATAATAGGTGAAGATATTGATAAGGTATATCTTGATTGTGTATCTAAGCTTTCGTTATCGCCCGATGCTATAAAGCAAAATAGCGATATGAAAATTGTATATACATCTATTCATGGTACTGGTATAACTCTAATTCCTCGTGCACTTAAAGAGGTTGGATTTGCAAATGTCCATCTTGTGAAAGAGCAGTCAGAACCTAGTGGTGAGTTTCCTACTGTGGTGAGTCCTAACCCTGAGGAGGTTACGGCTTTTAAAATGGCGTTAGATCTTGCAAATGAGATTGATGCATCGCTCGCTATTGCTACCGATCCTGATGCTGACCGTATTGGTGTTGCCGTTAGAGATAACAGTGGTGAGATGGTTATTCTTAACGGTAATCAAACAGCATCTATTGTTACCTACTATATCTTAACTCGTATGAAGGAGCTGGGGCGTTTGACTGGCAATGAATTTGTTATCAAAACTATTGTTACTACCGATCTGATTGTTAAAATTGCAGACTCTTTTTCAGTCAACCATTTTGATGTGCTTACAGGTTTTAAATATATCGCAAGTGTTATTAAAGAGCAAGAGGGTAAGTCTAAATTTATATGTGGTGGCGAAGAGAGTTATGGATTTTTGATTGGTGACTTTGTTCGTGATAAAGATGCTATATCTTGTGCTACAATGGTTTGTGAAGCAGCAGCGTGGGCAGCAACCAAAGGGCAATCGCTATATCAACTACTTGTCGATATTTATAGTAAGTATGGCTTCTATAAAGAGGGGCTTCTTTCTATTGTTAAAGAGGGTAAAAGCGGAGCTGAGCAGATTAAAGCTATCATGGATAAGATGCGTGCTAATCCTTTAACGCTGATTGATAACGAAAAGGTTATTGAGGTTAAAGATTACAAAACTAGTGTTGTGCTTAATACCTTAACAGGTGAAAGTAAAGCTATTGATCAGCTCTCTAGCGATGTTCTTCAATATACAACTGACAAAGGAACAATTGTATCTATGCGCCCATCTGGTACAGAGCCTAAAATAAAATTCTATTTTAGTGTTCGTGAAATGTTTGATGGTGTAGATAAGTTTGATGGTGCTAATACTGTCGCTGCTGCTCGTATTGCTCGTATAAAATCGGACTTTGAGGCTTTGTAGTTAGGTTAATTTCTTTTTGTAAGTGTATAATTATGTATATGCATAGCTAAAATATATGGTTTACAAAATATATCAATTCTAATTATTTAGATATCATATCTGAATTTACATAACAAAACTCCAATAAGAGGTTTTTACCTTTTATTGGAGTTTTTTGTTATGCTAAGCTTGTTTCAGCATAAGTTATCGTCGCTTCTTGCCTTTGTTGGTCTGTTTTTTATCTGTTATAGCAGCAGGTATATTTAGGCTGGTAAGCTCCTTTTGAAGCTCCTTGTATGCTTGTTGTTGTTCGCTCGTAAGGCCTTGATCTAGCAGGTTTATTTCCTCTGCGGGGTCGTTTATCAGATCGAAAAGCATATCTCCTTGGGTTTTT
>CAMQVM010000051.1 GCA_947038135.1 uncultured Rikenellaceae bacterium | reverse complement strand
CCGATCACACTAATCAGCACTTTACTCCCGAGTTCACTACCTCAGTGGGGCGTTTTAAAGTTCCTATGATGGTGTATGCTCCTGGGCGTTCAGATATGTGTTTTAGAGATAGTACTACCGTTGTTCAACATGCTGATATTTTACCTACTGTGGCGAGTCTCGTAGGTTATGATGGCGAGTTTGTATCATTTGGTAATAATATGTTTGATGGCTTAAAGCCTCACTTTAGTATAACTCATAGCGGGGGAGTATTTCAGTATATCGAGGGTGAGTATCTGTTGCAGTTTGATGGTGATAAATCAATCGCTTTGTACAATTATCGAAAAGATAAATTGCTGAAAAATAATCTTAAAGGCAGTAATGTAGAGCAGCTTTTGAAGATGGAGGAGAGCATCAAAGCTCTGCTTCAAGAGTACACTGGGCGTATTACGCAAAATAAAATGCTGCCTTAGCATAGTCGAAAATAGCAATGATTTATCTATATTTGTACAATGTATAGTTACAAAACAATAAAAGAGAGCTCTGAGGGGCTCTATAAAGAGAAGGGTAGTAAGTTTATCTCGTATGCCTATCATATTACTTGTGAAGAGGAGGTTGCACCCATAATCCAATCTCTAAAAAAGCAGTATTATGATGCACGCCATCACTGCTTTGCGTGGAAGCTTGGAGCAGATGGTAAGCGTACCCGAGCAGTAGATGATGGAGAGCCTTCGTCTACTGCTGGAAAACCTATTTTGGGGCAGATAACATCTAACGATTTAACAGATATATTAATCGTTGTGATTAGGTATTTTGGAGGCACAAAGCTTGGTGTTCCAGGTCTTATACGTGCATATAAAGAGGCGGCAATAGATGCTATAAGCAATAGCGAGGTGGAGATAAAAACGGTCGATGTATACTATAAAGTGACATTTGGCTATGAGATGATGAATAACGTTATGAAAGTTATTAAAGAGATAGAGCCAAAGATTATAGATCAATCATTTGACAATCTATCATCGATTATACTCTCTTTACCAAAAGATAAAGAGCCACTGTTAGTGGGAAAATTTGAAGATATAATTGGTATTATTTTAGAACATATAGAAGATTATGAGTAATAAACATCTAGTGTCAATTGGTGATTTCACCAAAGAGGAGATTTTGAAAATCATGGAGCTTGCCTCCTTTTTTGAGCAAAACAAGTCTGAACGGTTGCTTCAAGGCAAGGTTATAGCATCGCTATTTTTTGAGCCTTCAACACGTACACGTTTGAGTTTTGAGACGGCTATAAATCGTCTTGGAGGTCGTGTTATAGGGTTTTCGGACTCTGGAAACACCAGTGTGTCGAAGGGCGAAACACTCCACGATACCATAAAAATGGTGTCGGGATATGCTGATATGATTGTTATGCGCCACCCAGTGGAGGGTGCAGCACGTTATGCTAGTGAGGTGTCGATGGTGCCAGTAGTTAATGCAGGAGATGGCTCGAACCAACACCCTAGCCAGACGTTGCTTGATCTTTATTCGATAATAAAGACTCAAGGAACGCTTCAAGATAGGCATATTATGATGGTCGGAGATCTTAAGTATGGGCGCACAGTTCACTCTTTAATCCATGCAATGTCACATTTTGGGGTTAAATTTACCTTTGTGGCTCCTGAAGAGTTGTCTTTGCCCGACGAATATAAAATGTATCTTAAAGAGAATAGTGTAGAGTTTACAGAAACTACCGATTTTATGGAGCAGATTAACGAGTGTGATATAATATATATGACACGTGTGCAACGTGAGCGTTTCTCGGATCTTATGGAGTATGAAAGAGTTAAAAACACCTATATATTACGAAGTCAGATGTTGAAAGATACAAAAGATAATCTTAAGATTCTACATCCTTTACCTCGTGTAAATGAGATAGATAAAGATGTTGATGACTCTCCTAAGGCTTACTATTTTGAGCAGGCGGCAAATGGAGTTTATGCTCGAATGGCTATTATAACCTATCTGTTGGGGGTTAAGTAGTTTTGTTGTTCTGCATTGATGTGATTTGTTAATGTAGTTGCTTATATAGTTATGTAATTATTAAAGCTTTTTTGTACTTGATTACAAAGTGGTTATTAAAATAATAGAGATGAAAAATTTAGAAGTTAATGCTATCGAAAATGGTATTGTAATAGACCATATCCCCGCAAATGCGCTATTTAAAGTGATGCGAATTTTATCGCTTGAAAATATAACGAACCGTATAACTTTTGGTACAAACCTGCCCAGTAGTCGTATGGGCACAAAGGCAATTATTAAAGTATCTAATATGAGCCTTGATAAGGCAAACTTAGATAAGATAGCGATATTTGCTCCTAATGCGTATGTTAGTCATATACAAAATTATAAAGTGGTAGCAAAGCATAAAATTGAGGTGCCCGATAATTTTGAGGGAAGTATTATGTGTGCTAATCCTATGTGTGTGACCAATAAGGAGGTTGTGAGAACCAAATTTCAAATTATCAATAAGGTAGATTTAGCTTTTCGCTCTTTCTACTGTGAAAAGATTACTATGTTGGATAATTTCGAGATTAGGGAGGGTTAAAATATTACAAACCTTTTTTACCTAGCTACTTATTTTGCGTGTTTTCTCTTAGTCTCTGCTGAGTATTTTACTTGTTGCTATTTGATAAAAAAACTATAACAATAAACTAGTAGTAGTTATCTACGGATATGGAGGTTGCAATTCACAATAACTTGATTTTGTATTTACCACCTGATAATCTTTTGGAAGAACAAAAAAGGTGCTGAAGAGATATTTTCAGCACCTTTTTAATCATAAAATACTACGCCAAAGCATAATTGCTCGCATTAAGTGGGGTGTAGATGTTAATCACGCTTTTGGTTAATAAACTTGTTAACCATATACAGAAGCTGAACGATAGCGATGATAATAATAGTTATAATACCATACTTTTCAAGCCACGCCATTAATATCGATGGCTCTTCAATACTAATATCTTTAACCTCATCTTCAATAATATCTTCATTACCTTCAGTAGTAATGACACTTATATTTTCTGACACCTCTAATGCTTCAATAGTATCAGGTATATACTGCACAAATGAGAGGTCGTAATCTCTCTCTGCTTTTGCTTTACCTCCAAATTTAATGAAGTGTTGCTGGTCGAAATCATCTATGTAGGCTATTATCTCACGCTTGCTGATAGTGTAAGTAACACTGTCTAATGTAAGATTGGGGTTATCACCATTATATATATCAATGTTCATGCTATCACAATATCTTGATATGTTATAAATAGAGCTTTTGTTGCTTATGCTTATCTCTCTCAGCCCTGATTTGTTGTGGCTGTAATAGATATAGGCATCTCTATTGTAAAACTTAGGAGCTGATATATGTAGTGATAGCTTATTAATATTTAATTTATTAGGCAGGGCTACCAACACCTTAGATGTTTTGTTGTCTGAAATATCGTGTGTTAAGTTTTCAGCCTTTATGTTAAATACATCACTTGTATTGTTTGCATCATTGGTTATAGTGTAGGTGTTTACCTTATATACTTCAAGCACTTTTATAGGTGCTGTTTGTTCATCATCGATAGATATTTTGTAGTATTTATATGTTGATTTAGGAAAAGATATCTTTTGTGTTGATGTAGATGTGTCGTGTGTCGATACTCCTAATATTTCAATTACATCTACAATGCTATACCAGTCTACCTTATTATCGCTTCCGAGAATTTTAGCCAGTTTTGCAGTTTTAGTATTCTTTGTTTTAAGGTAAAAGCTGCTAACCTCTTCATCAGAGTTAGAGTCAATTATTATATCGGTGGTCAGGTTGGAACTTATAGTTTTTGTTGTGTAGCTTTTAATGTTTTTTACACTTTTCGAGTTCGTTATAGCACTCTTAATGTTGCGCATTAAATAAGGAATGTTTTCTCCTCTGCTATTTACTAATATCAAATTTGAGAGGTTGCTGTTAGCTAAGCCCTCAACCTCTAAAGGTATAGCTATTTTATAGAAACCCTCTTTTGGGGGGTTACTTATTTCTGATTTATACACTTCGGCATTAACTGCCAAGGGGGCTAATAATAGCAGTAATATTACAATTTTATTCTTCATCTTTAAAAAGTACATTTTTAAGTTTCTGATACATAAATGATAGTGATAAAAATACAATTCCTAAAAATATAAAGGTAACTATTTTTCCACCCGACGACATAAGCCATAGATCGTAAAGCCCTAGTTTTAATATCACAGCCCCAAATCCTATTATGCCAATAACACGCAGGAATTTATAGTGCTTTTTCATACCTATAAGAATCATGGTTAGCGCAGTTATAGATATCCATATTGATATTACCCAGCTGAGTGACGAGGTGTCGTATTCATTAACCATTGCGTTAATAAAAAATATAGGAAACAGATATATTAATATGCTCGAATATATAATATTTGTTTTGTTAGCCTCTTTGTCTTTAGTGTTTGTTTTAATAAACATATAAACAACTTTAGTATATACAGTTGCGGCTATGATAGTTAGTGCTAATATTGTGAAAAACCCATGGGTCAATTGTAGTGAATAGCAAGATATAACTAGATATATCCCTAACAATATAAAGTAGCTATTAGAGTGCTCTGCAAACTTAAACCTTAAAGGTAGTATAAAGGCTAATATAAGTATATATATAGAGGTAGTTAAAATATATGATAGGTTATATTGGTTTGTGAAATCTAATACAGCGATATAAAAAATAGCTACTGCCAATATATTGTACACATGGTTGAAAGAGCTATATGTTATAGGAATATTATTATCTGCATCAAAATCGTTTCGATATTTTTTAAGTACATAACCAGCAGCAAGAAATGCTAATCCTACACCTAAGTGAGTAGTGTATCCTGAGGCTTCTGATGCAAACACACTATTGTATTTAATCAGGTTTATTATCTCTGTTATTACGGTTAAGATAAAAACGATAAGTGCAGCATAGTTATATAGTTTATACTTAGACTTAGCATATAAAAATAGTAAAATCGCCATTTGTGAAGCCCATACTATTGTGATGTATTTGCCACTAAAATGTATAGGTATACTTATAGTTATAAGTGTTAATATCGATCCTATAAGGGTGTATTTTATAATATTGAATTTATTAGTGTCTTTAATATTTCTAGAGAACATCAAAATAAGTACGTTTGCAAAAGCTAAAACTATAGGTGTTAATCCCTGTATGCGGATACTGAGATCCATTTGGTTTAGCATTGCTATTATCAACCCTAGATATATAATGTTGTTCATCGCAAACATGGCTATATATGTAGCGCTAACTCTTTTTGTTATATTGCTGTTATAAACACTCATAATGGCGGCTATAAACATTAAGTAGAATGTAACTAGTAAGATTAATACACCAGTAGCATTTGTTGATTGATGTAAGGTCTCAATAAGAACAAATATTAAAATTATATTGGTAAGTATAAATGATATTATTGGTAGTGCTATCCATTTTTTGTATAGTGCAAGAGCTAACATGACAATATTTAATATAGCGATATATACCAAAAGAGATAAAATATTGCCATCATTGCTCATAATCATAAAAGGCGCCATAAAACCACCTATGAGCGCTATTATACCTAGCTCTTTTTTGTTATATAGCAATGATAGAACCACTGCAAATAGAGTTATTACTATCAATATAGCAAATGATACAGTGTGAGAAAATAGCTCGTAGTAGTGATATGTTAAAGCGGTGGTGACATAAAATATAGCTATTGCTCCTCCTGCAAGTAGCGAGCTAAAGGTGCTTTGTGACCTCTTTACTCGTTGTGCTATGCCTAAAAGAGTCATACCTACCATGTAGCTAAGAATACACTGTACTGTTTCGTTGATCCATCCGCTTGTGATGGCATACTTTACAAATAGACCTACACCCAAGATAAGTATAAGGATACCAATCTTTCCAAAAACATTTCCTCCGATAAACTCTTCGTAATTTCTCTTTTTAACACTCTTTTGTGCGTTTGTTGTAGGTTGTTCAGTAGAGGTTGTAGTATGTGTGGTACTAAAATATGCTGTTGAAACTTCAGCAGAAGCCTCAGCAGATACTTCAGTAGACACTTCAGTAGACACCTCAGTAGAAGCCTCAGTAGAAGCCATGCTAGGAGCTACAATAGGAATTAAGCTCGAAACTTTAGCAGGAATTTCAGCAGGAATTTTAGCAGTAGTTTCAGCAGGAATGCTGGCAGAAACTTTAGCAGGGGTGTTATTCATTATTTGAGCAGATGCAACACTAGCTTCTGTTTGATGGCTTTGGCTGCGTATATCTCTTAATAACATCTCTAGCTCACTATCACTTCTTTCGTGGGTGTTACTCTTTGACGCTGTGTTATTGCTGTTAAAAGCAGGCGGAGGGGGAAGCAAAGTTAGGTTATTACTGTTTTGAGTACTAAGTTGACTTGTAGAGATAGTATCTCTATCACCAAGCAAATTGCTAGTTTTATCTCTGTCAAGTATACGGTGTTCAACTTCATTCGCTTTATCAGCTTTAGTAACTTTATCAGCTGTAAAATGAAGTGGGGGTGGTGGGTTTTTAGCAGCATTGTTATTCAGGCTCTTTGTTATTTTCTCAATAGATGCTTCTACATTGCTTATATGTTTAAGAAACTTATTTAAGATGTTGTAAATTAAAATTAAAAGAGTCAAGATCGCAATCAGCGCTATAATTTCTAATAAATAGTCCATATTAATCTGTTTTAGTATTGAAGTTCTACACAAAGATATGTTTTTTTATTTAACAACACCGTAAACTCATCTGAAATATTCAAATGATTTTACGGTGTTGTTTGGTTTTAATACTCTTAATTGCTCCAATTATTAGGTGGTGCGTGTTTATTGTCACTATTTACAACTATTGTTTAAATTTGAAAAAGCAACTATTTGCGCACTAACTAATCTATCTTTTTTACGAAAACAGCAAAATTACCTCTGTTTTCAGCAGATACCTTAGCTTCGATCTTTGCGCTGTATGGTGTTCCTGCTTGCCACTCGCTAATTGATACACTTTTAGTGATAGGCGACGATGATAGGGTAGTGTCATAACTAGCAGAGCCACTCTTGTCGTTGCGCTTAAAAATATCAATGTCACCAATAGTTACAGATAACTTATCTGTTAGAGGTATTAAAGTTATTTCGTAGTTTGCGTCATCAGAAATTTTACCAGTTAAATTTATCTCTATAATATTATCACCCTCTTTAAGCTCTTTGTAAGATATTTTCTTAGCAAATTGACCAAATGATTTATATTTTTTATAATCATCAAAGAAGAATGTAGGTACAGAGTGGTTTGTTTTTGTTATTGTTGTAATAGCTCTAAAGTCGGCAAGTTGTGCAACCTTAACCTTATCTGTGTATATAGGGTCGTAGGGAGTAGGTTTTGAGCCATCTACTGTATAGTGCATTGTTGCGTACTCAATCGGTGATTTCAGCTCTATCATATATCCACCATCAACCTTTGTTGTAGAAACAATTTCTGGGGTAGGTACACGGTAGTTAAACCCTGCATAGTCCATACGTTTGTAGTGTGTTGCTAACCTATCTTCAAACTCTTCAAAGTTTTTATCTTTATGAGGAATCCAACCTAGCTCAGACAAAGCAAGCAGTCTAGGCATTGTTAGGTAGGTAACATAGTTCTCTGAGCGGTTTTCATTTAACAGGTCTATCTCTTGTAGAGACTTGCCATGAATAAACTGATCTGTCCATAGGCAACCATGCACACCAAGCACATTTTTGTTCTGCTCATATTTTGAAAGATTGAAGTTGTAGCACTTTTCAACAGATATAGGAGGCATCCATCCTGCTGCCTTTATCTCGCCAGGTAGGTTTGATTCTGGAAAGTCGAAATATAGGTGTGTTGCAGGAGTAAGTACCACTTTGTGACCCAAGTCAAGTGCCTCTTGTGTTCCGCCCATTCCTTTCCATATCATGCTAACAGTAGGCTCATTGATCTTGCCACGTTGTAGAATCTCTTCCCATCCTACTATTGTACGCTTATGTTTTGCAGCCATATCTGCTACTATGTTTGTTAGGTAGCTTTGCAGCTCTGCGCTCTTTTTTAGTCCATTATCTTCTTTCACTTTTTTACAGTGTGGGCAGTCATCCCAATATTCATATACCGCTTCATCACCTCCAACATGAATATATTTTGAAGGGAATATCTCACAAGTTTCTGCTATTATATCTTCCAAAAATTGGATAGTTGTAGCTTTGCCAACACAAAGAATATCTTTACTTATGTAGTGATAGTCAGGAACTTTAAGTTGTTCACCCCTGCAACTAAGCCATGGATATGCTACAACTCCCGATAACACGTGCGCAGGAAACTCAAGCTCAGGAATAATTGTTACGCCACGTAAAGCTCCGTATGCTACCATCTCTTTTATATCTTCGTGGGTATAATATCCACCCGAGCGGTTTTCACCCTCGCCACGAAACGAACCAATAGATGTAAGCTTAGGATACTTTTTGCTTTCAAGTCTCCATCCTGAATCATCTACTAGGTGAAGATGCAGTGAGTTAAGCTTATACATAGCCATCATATCTATATATTGCAACACATACTCTTTAGTCATAAAGTAGCGTGACACATCTAGCATCATGCCTCTCCATGCAAATAGTGGCTC
This sequence comes from uncultured Rikenellaceae bacterium, assembly GCA_947038135.1. Taxonomy (GTDB): domain Bacteria; phylum Bacteroidota; class Bacteroidia; order Bacteroidales; family Rikenellaceae; genus CAMQVM01. The sequence goes on along the minus strand of CAMQVM010000051.1, from coordinate 37 downwards.
ATCTTCGATATGTATAGTGGGTATTGTCCATTCTATA
>CAMQVM010000050.1 GCA_947038135.1 uncultured Rikenellaceae bacterium | reverse complement strand
CGCTTTTTTTTAAAAAGCGTAAATAAAAATTGTATTACTCCAAAAAACAGCTATATGTTCTGTTTTGTGGTTATTTATTAATATAAGCCACACCTAAATAGTTGAAAATAAGTATATTTAACGTTTTGCGAATCTCCCTAATTAGTGCCATCATATAAAAATTTGCACAGCTATATTTTCAACGCTCTATTTCATTACCCCTTTATTTTTACATTTCATAAATTTATATGTAGGTTAATTCGCAAAACCTCGGTTTTGTGAATTAGCTAGCTCCCGAAGGGAGCCACCAAGCGCCTAAGGCGTGTAGGTGCTTTTTGCGAGCTCTTTAGAGCGCCGCTTTTTTAAAAAAGCGTAAATAAAAAATGTATTACCCCAAAAAACAGCTATATGTTCTGTTTTTGGGGTAATTTATTAATAAAAACCATACCTAAATAGTTGATAATAAGTATATTTTAGGTTTTGCGAATCGCCATGTATAGTTGAATCTTCTAAAACCAGATCGGTCGGTATCATATCATAATAATTACAACAATTTAATGTTGCTGGTATTAATATCTAGTGATTGTTGTATTAAACAGATTACGATCGAACAAATCTTCTGCTGATGTAATATTTAAACCCTTTGATTTTTGTGCCTCTTCTATAACTCCTAAGAATATATCATCTGTGATAAACGTATCGTATAATGTCCATTTCAATTTTCTCATTATCCAGAAAGGTCTATCAAATGTTACTCTGCTGTTTCGTAGCTTTCCGTTAGCATAAGTAGTATATTTTATTTTTTTATATTCATTGCGATAAGTACCTTTGTCATGATCTTTTATATTATTTGTCTTGTGGGGAGGTAGAGGTGATGGCATAGCGATATCTCTATCAGTAGCATAAAAGTAACTCTCTATTGCATTTCCAAACAAAAATACAGTGGCACCATTAATTACTGTTACCCCTTTAAGATGCTCTTTTGTCTTCTGAGCTGCCAGGTAGATGTGGTGTTCGGAAAAACCATCAAACATCTCAGTGCCTACTATTGTCTCTCCATTTATTGTATCTATTCTAGCCATTGGAACACTATAACTTTTATATAAAATAGTCATTTTGTTATACTTTTCGACCAACTCTTCCTGCACGTGCTTCTCTATAATGGGATCATTACATTTAAACATATCAACATAAATAGGTTTTATATCTCCGAGCCAGACCCAGTCGATAATTTGACCACGACAAATTTGATGCACACTATCCTCTAAAGTATCTGCAAGTTGCTCATGTTCTATCCATGATATTCTTCTGAATTTTATATCGCTAAACTTAGTAATACATCTTGGAACATGGTTCTTTGTCATGTAATACCCAAGACTATCAAATACCTGTTTAACAGAGTCTATATCATGCAAATAGTCTTGTGTTCCCATCATTCCATTCCAATATTTGGCATTTTCTGCTAGTTGTATCTTCATTAGCTTATCTAAATCTTTCTCTTTGCGTTTTGCGTAGCTATCTATTGATGAGATGATTAGTAGTAACAAAATTAAATATTTCATAAATGTATTATTTGTATGTCTATTAAAATTAGAAAGCCCCATATCACGTTAGTGAGATAAGTTAGATTAACAATTTGTAGCTGATTGTTAAATTTATGGTTTTATATGTGTTTTATACTAAAAGCATCACCCGCAAAGGTATAAATATTTTTCTTGATTCAAAAAAATATATTGGTTTTATTGAGGTAGAGAACAATGTGCACTGCCAAAATATTGGTAAACAGGTATTTTAAGAGGCCGTTGCAAAACTAGAGGATTTATAGGTGGTCTCCTCCAGCTCGGAAATCCTCTAGTTTTGTAACAGTTTCATTAAGCACTGAATTTATATATTTTGTTTAGAAATTAATACCTCCGTTATGTTAATAACGGAGGTATTATTGTTTTAATCATTATTTACAATATTTTTAACAGCACCATAATGACGTTGAAAAAAGTTTCTAATTTGGCTTAACAGAAGGTTGTTGGGGTCGTTTTCGTGCAAGCGTATCAGTTCACGGTTAAACCGCTGAAACTGGTTCCGTAAACGCCTGTGAATAGCAATTTCATTGTAATCGGGGGTACGCTCATATTGATATTGAAAGAGAGCAAGAGCAGTGTAAAGACGTTTCGTCTCTTCACTAGATAGTTCAAAATTGGTAGATGTTTTGAGTCCGATTCTTTGATCGACTACTTTTGGTTTGATTTCCATTGCCTTATTTTTAAGTGATTAAACAATCGGGCAGTGAAATTATAAAAGGTGATTTCACCTGACCCGTTGCATTACACCAGCAAAGGCAGTGGGCACATTAGCACTCCACACGGGGGTATGAAACCACCATATAGAGTGAGATGCGGGCATAATTAAATGCCCGCCTCAATTTAAAAGTAGGTTTCTCTACCTTTGCTAATTATGTAATGCACTACAAACATAGTAAAAAAAAATGAAACTGACAACTAAAACCTCGAAAAATATTCATAAAGCCAAATTTATCATACAAAATAGCCCACAGTTAAACCGCTGAAAATAGTTATATAAATGCTACGAAGCGCAACTTCATTATAATCGGACAGTGAAATTATAAAAGGTGATTTCACCTGACCCGTTGACTTACACCAGCAAAGGCAGTGGGCACATTAATGCTCCGCACGGGGGTATGAAATCACTGTATAGAATAAGATGCAGGTATGATAAAATGATAGCCTAATTTTGTCGATATATAACGCACTACAAACATAGTAAAAAAAAATGAAACAGACAACTAAAACCACAAAAGAATATATATCAAACCAAATTTATCACACAAAATCAATGTCAAAGCAGCAGTGAAAAAGATATATATATCAATATTCATCTTTTTGTTTAGGAGTGTATTATAATATTGTATACCTTTATAGTTTATATGTTATCAATACTATCAATCTATTGAACTCTATTAGTAACTGCAAAGGTGCTTTATATGAGTGTTAAACAATTAATAATAATAAAATAAAATATATATCATGTCAGAAGACCAAAAAAGAAAGCTAGAACAACAACTTTGGAAGATAGCCAACACGCTCAGAGGCAAGATGGATGCCGATGAATTTAGAGATTATATACTTGGGTTTATTTTCTTTAAATACCTATCTGAAAAACAGTATATCTATGCGAATGAGCTACTAAAAGGAGAAGCAATAACAGACTATGGCGCTTTAGATGATAACGAGTCGATAAAAGCAATAAAAGATGAGTCGCTAGAAACACTAGGTTACTCGCTACCTCCATGCGATCTTTTTAGTAATATAGCCAAAAAAGGAAACTCTAACAAAGAGGGAGAAAACAATTTTATTATTGAAGACCTACAACGCATATTGGGCGATATCGAACAATCTACTATGGGTACTGACAGCGAAGACGATTTTAACAAGCTCTTTGAAGATTTAGACCTTAACTCTACAAAGCTAGGGCGCACAGTAGAGGCTCGCAATGATATAATATCCAAAATATTAGCACATCTTGATGGTATTGATTTTGAAATTTCAAATAGTGAGTCTGATGTGCTCGGAGATGCCTACGAATATCTTATAGGTGAGTTTGCTTCGGGAGCAGGCAAAAAAGCAGGCGAGTTTTACACGCCACAACAAGTTTCTAAAATATTAGCAAAAATAGTAACCACTGGCAAAACCCGACTACGTAGCGTATATGATCCAACGTGTGGGTCAGGTTCGCTACTACTGCGTGTAGGCAAGGAGTGCGAAGTATCAGATTATTTTGGTCAAGAACTAAACCGCACAACCTACAACCTAGCACGAATGAACATGATACTACACAATGTTCATTACAGTAACTTCGACATACAGCAAGAGGACACGCTCGAATACCCTCAACACCTAGATAAACAATTTGAGGCGATCGTGGCAAACCCTCCATTTTCGGCACAGTGGAAAGGCAAAGATAACCCACTAAATAACTCAGATAACCGCTTTAGCCGATATGGTAAACTAGCACCATCAGGAAAAGCCGATTTTGCATTTGTTCAGCACATGATTTACCAATTAGCCGACAATGGCAACATGGCGTGTGTGCTCCCTCATGGTGTGCTATTTCGTGGTGCTGCTGAGGGTTCTATACGTGAGTATCTTATTAAAGAGATGAATTGCTTAGATGCCGTTATTGGTCTACCTGCAAACCTATTTTATGGAACTTCTATTCCCACGTGTATATTGGTTATAAAAAAATGCAGGACCAACCCAAACGATATTTTGTTTATTGATGCTAGTAGTGATTTTGATAAGAAAGGTAACCAAAATGCACTGTCTGACGACCATATAAATAAAATAATTGACACTTACAGCCAGCGCACAACGATAGACAAATATAGCTTTGTGGCTAGCTTAGAAGATGTAAAAGAAAATGATTATAACTTGAATATCCCTCGCTATGTAGATACATTTGAAGTAGAAGAGGTTATTGATCTTGATGCTGTAAGCCTTGCATTAAAAGAGTTAGATGAGCAGTTAGTAGATACAGATAGCCGTATAGCAGCTTTTTGTGCAGAATTGAATATTAACACACCGTTTTAATGGAGGAGAATACAATGAACGAACAAAAACTAAATGTGCCTACATTGCGGTTTCCTGAGTTTTCGGGTGAGTGGGGAAAACTAGTATTTGGTGATATATATACATTTCGCCCAACAAACTCATATTCAAGAGATAATCTTAACTATGAGAAAGGTAGTGTGAAAAATATTCATTATGGAGATATTCATGTAAAGTATAAAAGTCTTTTTAACATAAAAAATGAAGAAACTCCATTCATCAATGATGAGGTTAATTTCAGAAAGATAAGTGCAGATAATTACTGCAAAGAACAAGATTTAATTATTGTGGATGCTTCTGAGGATTATGCGGATATAGGAAAATCTATTGAAATAATAGACTTAGATAATCAACGAGTATTAGCTGGATTGCATACTATTTTAGCAAGACCAGAAAAATTAGATATGTCTTTGGGGTTTGGTGGCTACTTAATGCAAATAGAGTCCGTAAGATTGCAAATAAAAAGAATATCACAAGGCACTAAAGTTTTAAGCTTATCTTCTAAAAGATTAGCCGAAATAGATATTGCAATAAGTTCGCTTCCTGAGCAAACAAAGATAGCAACATTTTTAAGTGTTGTTGACGAGCGTATGGCATTACTCAACAAGAAACACAAAACACTCGAAAAATACAAAAAAGGAATAATACAAAAACTCTTTTCACAAGAATTACGCTTTAAAGATGAAAACGGAACTGACTTCCCCGATTGGCAAAGAACGAAGGCTAAAGAACTATTTGTTTCTATTACTAATAAAAAGCATACTGATAACATGCCAATTTTAGCAATAACGCAAGAAGGTGGTGCTGTAGCAAGAGATGCTATCAATTATAATGTTCAGGTGTCTAAAGCGAGTATTGCATCATATAAGGTGATTGAAAAGGGGGATTTTATTATTAGTTTAAGGTCATTTCAGGGAGGTATTGAATATTCAAATGTAAATGGCATTTGTAGTCCAGCGTATACAATATTAAAACCTAAAATTGACATTTATGATCAATACTTTAAGTATTATTTCAAAAGAGATGATTTTATTCAAGAGTTAAGTAATACAGTTGAAGGTATTAGAGATGGTAAAAATATTAGTTATTCTAATTTTGGTGCATTATACTTAGTTTATCCAAATCTACCTGAACAAGAAAAAATAGCCAACTGCTTATCATCAATTGACGATAAAATAACTGCAATAACAACGCAAATAAAAAACCTAGAGCAATACAAAAAAGCATTGCTACAACAAATGTTCGTGTAAATTAAGATATTATGGCAAAATTTTCAGACAGATATGGGTATACAAACCCTAATGATATTATAATTAGAGAGAAAATACCCACCGAAATAATCAATGCTATTTTAGATTTTGTTGAATCGATAAGGCATGTAGAAGCTGAAGCTATTGAATATGATTTAATGGAAGATCCTCCCTGTATTGACTATGCAGTTTGGTGTAATTTTTTATGTGAACAAAGAGCTCATTATTGCTATAGCCGTGATAGTTCAGCAATTGGTAATTGTTTTTACGATGACAATTTAGACTGGTTTGAAAAAATCAACTTGCTAGAATTTATATTGTCTGAATTCAAAAAAAATAATGTTGATATATCTGAGAGTATAGCAGAATTAAACAATAGATTTGCTCAACGGAATTTTGCATATAGAGTTGTAGGTGAATATGTTGAAGAAGTAACATCAAACGAAGAGATAGAATCTATTAAAGAGGCATTTAATACCCCTATTAATGGAGTTAGTACACATCTGAATGAAGCATTAAAACTATTATCTGTATCTAATAAAACACCTCATTATCGAAACTCAATCAAGGAGTCGATATCGGCAGTTGAATGTTTTTGCAGGGCAAGAACAAATAAAAAATCTCTCGGAGATGCTCTTAAAGAGTTGAAAAAGAGTGGACTTGTTATCAATAGTCAGATGATAACTGGATTTGAAAATTTGTATTATTATACTAATTCAAAAGAAACAGGAATAAGGCATAGTCTTATGGAAGACACCCACCCACCAACAGCAGACGAAGCAATATATATGCTAGTAACTTGTAGTGCATTTATAAATTATCTGAAAAAGAAAGTAGAATAATATGGCAACGCAATCAGAAAGAGAACTAGAAGAAAAACTAATTGAACAACTTATTCAGTTGGGGTATAAAAGTGTAGACATAAACGATGAAAATCAACTCATCAATAACCTTAAAACACAGCTAGAAAAACTAAATAAAATTGAGCCATTTTCAGATAAAGAGTTTGATCAGGTGCTCAACAGATTGCGTAAAGGCACAATATACGATAAAGCAAAACTTCTTCGTGACTCAAAGATTGATTACACTAAAGATGACAATACAATAGGTTATATATCTCTGCTTAACACAATAGATTGGTGTGAAAACATATATCAGGTAACAAATCAGGTTACTATGAACGGTAAATATCAAAACCGTTATGATGTTACGATATTAATAAATGGCTTACCACTCGTTCAAATTGAGTTAAAGCGTAGAGGATTGGAGTTAAAAGAGGCGTTTGAGCAGACAAATAGATATGAGCGTCACAGCTATTAAGCTGGGTACGGCTTATTTAACTATATTCAGCTATTTGTTATAAGCAACGGTGTTAATACAAAATATTATGCAAACAATAAAATTTCAGCTCGTACATTTAAGCAAACATTTTATTGGAGTGGTAGCGATAATCAACTAATTACACAGCTTAGGCAGTTTGCATATACTTTTCTTGATACTTGTCATATATCTAAAATGATATGCAAATATATCGTTTTGAACCAAACACACCAAATATTAATGGTGTTGCGTCCATATCAATATTATGCAGTAGAGGCAATAATTGAGAGTGTAAAAAGCAGCGATAAAAACGGATATATATGGCACACAACAGGAAGTGGTAAGACTCTTACGTCATTTAAAACGAGTCAGATATTAACTCAATCACCAAACATTGAAAAGGTGGTGTTTGTGGTTGACCGAAGAGATTTAGATTATCAAACAACTAAAGAGTTTAATGGATTTAGCAGTGGAAGCATAGATGGAACTGCAAACACTAAAAAGCTGGTTGAACAGTTCGACAATCCTACCGTTAAATTGATTGTTACAACAATTCAAAAATTTGATGTTGCCATAAAAAATGCACGTTACAAAAGTGTGATGGAGAAATTTGTAGATAAAAAGATGGTTTTTATCTTTGATGAGTGCCACCGTAGCCAGTTTGGGCGCACACACCAGCGTATAAAAGCATACTTTCCAAAAGCTCAAATGTTTGGGTTTACGGGTACACCAATATTTACTAAGAACGCAAATATTAATGAGTTTGGAAACTCAACAACATTAAGTTTATTTGAACAATGCTTACACAAATATGTGATAGTAGATGCTATAAGAGATGAAAACGTATTGAAATTTTCAATTGAATACATGAATACCTTTAAGCAAAAAGATGTTGTGGTTGATATTGATGTAGAGGCAATAAACACTAAAGAGGTGATGGAGTCGCCAAAGAGGCTAGAGAGTATTGTAGACTATATAATAGCTAACCATAACCGTAAAACACATAATAAAGCGTTTACAGCTCTTTTATGTGTCCCTAGCATAGCTGTGCTTATACAATATTATGACCTTTTTAAGAAAAAAGAACATGATTTGAAAATCGCAACTATCTTTTCGTTTCAAGCAAATGAAGCAGACCAAGAGGCTAAAGGGTTCGTTGTCGAAGAAGATGATTTTGGTGATGAGCCTGATGTAGTTTATGCACACTCACGCGAGAAGCTAGATGAGTATATAATAGACTATAACAAGATGTTTGATACTAATTTTAGCACTAAAGATTCTATTTCATTTTACAACTATTACAATGATATATCTAAGAGGGTGAAAAATCGTAATATCGATATTTTGATAGTAGTAAATATGTTTCTAACAGGGTTTGACAGCCAAATACTCAATACTTTATATGTAGATAAAAATTTAAATTACCACGGTTTAATTCAAGCATTCTCACGTACAAACAGAATACTAAACGAGCTAAAATCGCAAGGTAACATTGTCTGCTTTAGAAATTTAAAGAGTGCTACCGATGATGCTATAACTCTATTTTCAAATAAAGATGCAATTAGTGAGGTTGTTATGCCTCCTTATGAGGAGTTTGTAAAAGAAATTAACCAGATCGGAAGAGCACACGTCTGAACTCCAGTCACTCCGGAGAATCTCG
>CAMQVM010000049.1 GCA_947038135.1 uncultured Rikenellaceae bacterium | reverse complement strand
TTGAAATTTAAACCTCAAGGTGTATGTTCATCATTAATAGAGGTAGATGCGTCGCAAGGACGAATCAATAGTGTAGCCTTTACGGGTGGTTGTCATGGTAATTTGCAGGGGATAGAATCGCTTGTAAAAGGGTGTGATATACAACAAATTATAGATAAACTTCAAGGTATTCAGTGCAAAAGTAGACCTACATCGTGTCCCGATCAGCTTGCTAAAGCGTTGGTTGAGGTCCAGAAGCTAGGCGATAATCAATAATTTGAAATGATAAAAGTAATAAATTATATACAAAAGAGATATTTTGCCATCATCGTAATATTGTTTTTTACTATGATGTTTTTTGCCCGTTGTGCAAATCCCGCAGCTCCACAAGGGGGCGATATAGATACTCTTCCTCCTCGTATCATGCAGATCATTCCACCTATGCTAACGACCAATTTTGCCGCTGAAGAGATAGAGATTATATTTGATGAGTATATACAGCTTAAAAACGGTCAGACCGAGATATTAATATCTCCCGAAATGAAGCGTAAGCCTCGTTATGTGGTGAAAGGTAAGAGTCTGTTTATTGAATTTGAAGATAAGCTAGATTCAGCAGCTACCTACAAAATAGATTTTGGTTTAGCTATACAAGATAACAATGAAGCAAACCCTTTAACCAATTTCGCATATGTTTTCTCTACGGGTGATGTTATCGACTCGTTAGCTATCAGCGGGCAGGTTATTGATGCATTTACAGGCGACTCTATCTTCAACTCTTTGATATTGCTGTTTGATGCAAAGGCAGATTCATTAGTGTCTGATTCGGTGCTTTTTACCTCTAAACCAGCCTCTATGGCACGTACAGATAGCTCGGGTGTATTTATCGCCACTAATCTTAAAGCTATCGATTATAGGGTATATGCTATCTCTGAAGAGTCGTCTAATGGCACCTATGAAAAAGGGGCTGATATGGTAGGTTTTATAGATACCACCTTCAATCCTAGCAAGCTGCCACCATTTAAAGTGTGGTTCAACCCTTTGAAGTTTAAGGTAGAGGCTACACCTCAAATGTATTTTAAGCTTTTTAAGGAGGACAAACCGCAGCGTCGTCAAAATATGACTAAAAGCAGCAGGCCTAAAAAGCATCAAATATATATGGAGTTTGCAGCCCGAAACCCTCAAATATCATCATTTGTGCTTGATAGTGTAAATATGGATAGTGTGATTATTGAGCGTTCGCAATATAGCGACACCATGACTATATATATACCTACATATCATGGAGCGGTGTTGCCCGATACCATTAAAGGCTCGATAACTTACGCCTCTATAACGGGAGACTCTATTCCGAAAGATACTATTGTGACAAAAGAGTTTGCTCATGGTTTTCGTGAGCTTAAAAAGAAGAAACTGAAAGAGGGCGAAAAGCCTGTTAATCCGTTCTCTATATCTGCTACAATGAGTAATCCGCTCAACCCACATGATGATATAGTTATACAGTTTGGTGAGCCACTAGTAGTTGTCGATACTGCTCAAATTAAGCTTCAAAGGCTTATTGTTGAGGAGGTGAAGCAAGAGCGTGGTGCACGTGGTACTACAGCCGCCGCCAAGGTTGAAGACAAAAGTGCTCCAGAGGTATTTGAAGATGTCAGTTTTAGTTTCTTGCCCGATTCGGTAAGTGCGCTAAAGTGGTATTTGAAATCTGCATGGCAGCCAGGAGCAACCTATAATCTTCTTATCAAAGATAGCGTGTTTGTAGATATCATTTCACAAAAAAATGATACTCTGTCAAGCAAGTTTGATGTTATGGCTACTGAAAAATATGGAATAGTAAATATAATACTTGCAGGGCGTGATACTACTTCAAACTATATTGTGATGTTAACACGTGATGATAAAAAGGCGTATGAAGTTGATAAGGTTGATAGCGATAATGTAATGTTTGATTATGTTGCATCTGGCGAGTATGAAATTAAAATAATTGTTGATGCCAATTCTAACTCAAAATGGGATGGTGGTGATGTTGAGAAACGAATACCCCCTGAGCTAGTCTTTAAATATACAGACGAAAAGGGTCTTTCTATATTAGAAGCGAAAGAGAATTGGGAGTTAAATAAAACAATTGATATATCAATGTTGTCTAAATAATAAGTTATGAGTAAAAAGATATTTTTATTATGTATTGTTTTTGTTGTGGCTTTCTCATCTGCTGCATATTCACAACACTCGGTGGGTGTGCGTGGAGGAATGGTGGCAGGGTCAGTGAGGTTTTCGCCTGCCGAAGAGACCGCCTTTCATATAGCTAAGCCGCAGTTTGGTGTCTCTTACAAGTACCTTGGGGGCGACAAATATTTAGGAGGTATCATGGCAGATTTAAACTATACTGAAAAAGCTTTTGTGGTTTTTCCTCGTGCTAAGTCTGATAGCTCTTATGTTAGAAGCATTAGGACTATTGAGCTACCTATTTTGTGGCAACCTCATGTTTATATGTTTAAAAATAGGTGTAGGTTGTTTTTAAATTTAGGTCCTTATGTCTCTTATCATGTTGGTTCAGAGTGGGAGTTTATCTCACAAGAGAATGGTGTGTTAGAGTCGGGCGAATACGATTATAACACTATGCGTGATAACAACCTTGAGTATGGGGTTATGGGGGGTGTAGGTTTTAGCGTATATATAGCAAAAAAAATAGAGGTGTTTGCTGAGGGGCGGTATGCTTTTGGCTTTTCAGATATTTTGAAAAATAAAGGTATATATAACAAAAATCCAGCAGAGTCGCCTATGCAAACCATCTCAGTATCTTTTGGGGTGTATTATAATTTCGGTAAAAAAAGTAATAAATAAAATTAAAAAAAAATATTATGCAAGAAGAGTCAACAAGAGCCAAGAAGATTGGCAATCAAATAAAAAGAGATATTAGCGATATATTTCAAAAGGAGTGCAGCGATCTAGTTCGTGGTAGCCTTGTTAGTGTTACAGTGGTACGAATGAGCCCTGATTATGAGCTAGCACGTGTTTATCTATCTATATTTCCTTATGATAAGCATGAGTTGGTGCTTAAGCATATTCAAGAAAATAGTTACAGAGTGCGTATTGATCTTGCTAAGAAGCTTAAAAATCAACTTCGTATTATGCCTGAGGTGGCGTTCTTTTTAGATGACTCATTAGAGTATGCAGCATCTATAAATAAGTTAATGGAGGGGATAGTTATTTCTCCACCAGACGAAGAGGAAGATCCAGCTTATATTAAAAAATAATATTAAGCAATTTGAGAAAATTAGCCCACTTTTTCGCCAAGAGATATCTGCTATCGAAGAAATCGCACACACTTATAAATGTTATATCGGTGTTGAGTTCTCTCTCGGTAGCTATTCCTGTCGTGGCGCTTATTGTGTTGTTATCTATATTTAATGGTATCAGCTCGTTGATGGAGCAGCTCAACTCTAAGTTTGACGCTGATCTTAAAATATCAACTGTTACTGGTAAGCCATTTAATGCTGATTCAATATATCCTCAACTGTTGCAACTTACCACGGTAGATGTTGTAACACGGTATCTTGAAGATAATGCGTTGGCAAAGTATGATGATGCACAGACTCTCGTAACTGTTCGTGGGGTTGATTCACTATATAAGTATGTTGTGCCTATTGATGACATGATAAGAGTAGGCCGTTTTTCTACTGGTTATGGCGATATAGAGTATGTGTCGGTGGGTATGGGTGTGGCGTATGGGCTTGGTGTTAATGTCAACCTTAGCCGTAGGCTCGCTCTTTATGTGCCAACAACAGCACGAACATCTTTTTTGCCTACACCATCATACCGTGAAAAAGAGCTGCTTCCTACATCTATTTTTATGCTTGATGCCGAGACAGATGAGAGGTATGTGGTTACCTCATTAAAGTTTGCTCAGCAGTTGTTTAATCGAGAGGGGTATATTTCGGCAATTGGTGTACGTGTTAATGAGGGGGGTGATATAGATGATGTTAAACGTGATATATCATCTATTATAGGTAGTGAATATAGTGTCGACACACGATATGAGCAGCGAAAAGCGTTATATGAAATCATAGAGAATGAGAAGCGTGTAGTGTTCTTTATCTCTATTTTGGTAATGGTTATTGCGTCGTTTTCGCTTATAGGGTCGCTTGTTATGCTTATAACCGATAAAAAAACACAAATTGGCACTTTAATGGTTTTAGGTGCTCGAGATGGGTTTATTCAACGTCTGTTTTTTATGCAAGGGTTTTATATTAGCCTTTCGGGAATAGTTTTCGGCGTGGTGGTTGGAGTTGCAATAACACTGCTTCAGCAATATTTAGGTTTTGTGTCGATAGGTAGTGAAACACTGCTTGTAGATAGCTACCCTGTGATACTTAAGTGGCAAGATGTTGTGTCGGTGGTTGTTAGTGTGGCAGTAATCAATTTAGGTATTATATATATTACAATAAGAGCTAGTTTAAGTAAGATATGAAAGTTAGATTTTTAATAGTTATAGTTACATTATTCTCAGTTTTTGCATCGTGCAGAAAAGATGAGCTTGAGGTTATTCCCGATGATATCATGAAGAAGATATTGGTGGAGTGTGCCTTTATGGATAGTTATTCCAAAAAAATAATACCAACTCAAAGTGTTGACTCTATGTCATTTTTTGAACCTGTATTTAAAAAATATAACTGTTCAGTAGCAGATTTTAGGTTCACACTTGAGGAGCTTGCTCGTCGTAAAAGTAATGTGCTTGAGGTTCTTGTTGATGAGTCGGTTGCTGAGCTTGATATTACCCGTTCGGTTGCTGAGTTTAGAAATGAGCTTAATATTGAGTGGGTGAAGAGGGCATTAGATAGCACCAAAATCACACTATATAAATGTGCTGATACAATAACTATAAAGTCGCTAGACTCTCTTCACCATGGTTATCTTAATATTGCAATGGATAAACCAGGATCTTACGAAATAAAATATCGTTATAAAATAGACTCGACAGATAAAAATAGTACTAGGTATCTATTTTATCATATACGTGACTCTATATCTAAAAAAGATTTTAATACAGGGTCTAAGTGGTTGAAGTACGAAAAAGACTCTGCGTTGTGGGTTACGCACTCAATGGAGGTAAACAAAATTGACACGGCTATCAATGAGCTTAAATATGAGCTGATATATTTTGGCAATAAAAACAAATATGCTAAAAAGATTAATATGCGTATCGACTCTGTAGAGGTAACATACTACTACCCTGAAGATATTGCTAGCGCTCTTTATATGCAGAGAAAGTTGGGTTTTGAACCTATCAATAAGCTATATAATGATATAATGTATAGTGAGATCTATTTTGAGCCTCGAAGTAATTATGTTGTTCGTGATAGTGCCGATTTAATACAAATTGATACTCTGATATATGATTTGGTATATGTGCGTGATAGTGTCATGTATATTAAAGATATCGGTGGTGTAGTTGATACTATTGGTATTATAGATATCGTAAATCGCTCGGTTGATACTACTGAGTTGGTTAATTTATACCCTAAAAATAGAGCCAGTAAGTTTTTTTTGGAGCGTGCCTTGGGCGAGATGCTCCTTAGTGAGCTGCACCACGGTTTTATGCAAGGTGATGCTATTTTGAATCCACCTAAGCGCTGGAGGGTTCTTCAAGATAGCCTGCCTATTGCTGAACGTGATACGGTAGCCTTTGAATATTATCAATTTGGAGAGTAGTACCATACTCTTTAAAGGTTTAGTTTATTACAATAGTTAATTTAATTTATAAAGCAATGATAAAAATAGCATCTCACTACCTTGTAAGTGGTGGTATATTGATAAAAAATCCAGTAATAACGCTATCAGAGGATGGCACAATAGTTTCAGTAGAGAGCAATGTCGAAAATATAGACTCTCTTGCAGATGTAAAGTTTTATTCAGGGGTGTTAGCTCCTGGTATGGTCAATTCACACTCTCACCTTGAGTACTCGTATGTTGAGGGTAAAATATCGCAAGGTGGTGGGTTACCTCACTTTATATCGTCTATAATAAATATAAAGCAGACCGATAACACTCCTGATAGCGAAAAGAGTGCTAAGGCACAGTATATTGATGCTAAAATGTGGAGCGATGGCGTTACAGCTGTCGGTGACCATAATAACAACGATTATGTATATGAGGTGAAAGAGAAGAGTGATATATACTATCATAGCCTTGTAGAGCTATTTGATATGGATGGCAAGAGTGCTGATGAGGCATTTCATTGGGGCGTAGATAGAGCTGCTGTTCACCACTCAAAAGGATTGGCTGCTACTGTTATTCCTCATGCTACCTATACTATGGATGATAGAATACTATCTTTATGTGGTGGTAGTGTAGCTAGCGAAAGTGGTGTCAAAGCTGATGGTGTATTGTCGGTGCATTTCAAAGAGTCGGTAGAGATGGCAGGAGCAGAAGAGAGCAAACGTATATTTAGCTCTATATCTCCTCAAAGAGACTCTATTATGTTGGTGCACTCAATTTATGCATCTGCTGACGATATCAATAAGGCGCAAGAGATATATGGCAGTAAGCTTACTATTGTAACTTGTCCGCTGTCTAATATATATATTGAGAATAATATAACCGATATTGAGTATCTTCGTAGCCGTGGGGTGAGAATAGCAATTGGTACAGATTCACTCTCTTCAAATCGTGTGATATCTATGATAGATGAGATGAAAGAGCTACAAGAGCGTTACCCTAACATTGAGCTAGCAGAGATCGTTAAGTGGGCTACCCTTGGTGGTGCTGAGGCTTTATGTATCGATAGCTGGGCTGGTAGTGTTGAGGTTGGCAAACGTCCAGGTATTATCAATATCACTGGGGTAGATCTTGATGCAATGAAGCTAACAAAAAATAGCAGCACTAAGCGTATAGTTTAATACAGTAATATTATGGCAACAGCACTTTTCAACTCTGTAATTTTTGGACCTATAAAAAGTAGGCGTTTAGGCGTCTCGTTAGGCGTTAACTTACCTCCTAGTGATGGGAAAATATGTAACTTTGATTGCATCTACTGCGAGTGTGGCTGGAATGCAGATGCCGCATTGGCTGCTGTAAAAGAGGGCAGGAAGCTACGGTTTGCAGCCTCAGCAGAGGTTGTAGAGCAGCTTGGCTCAAAGCTTAAGGATATGAAAGAGAGTGGTGACGCACTTGATGTTATTACCTTTGCTGGAAATGGAGAGCCTACAATGCATCCTGATTTCCTTGCTATAATCGATGAGGTTATAAAGCTGCGAGATAGCTACTATCCTACGGCTAAGATAGCAGTGTTAAGCAATGCTACAATGCTAGCACGTGTAGAGGTGCGTAAGGCTCTCGAAAAGGTAGACCGAGCACTGCTTAAAATAGATTCAGCAATACCTGCAACAATTGACGCTATAAATCAGCCTCAATTCAAATACTCGTTGAGTGATATAATAGCTAACATAAAGCTTTTTAAAGGCGAGGTTATTATACAAACAATGTTTCTTCGTGGTGAATATAATGGAGTGATGATAGATAATACGGCACCAGTAGAGATAGCGGCTTGGTTAGATGTTCTTAAAGAGCTTAACCCTTCGCTTGTAATGATATATTCGCTTGATAGAGATACACCAGCTGATAATTTAGTTAAAGTGGAGCTTGGTGAGTTAGAAGAGATAGCTAAGTTAGTATCTGCGGTAGGAATAGAGTGTAGTTTTTCGTAGTGGTTTATGTAGAATATGCTTTGCATGGCAGTATAGCTTTGTAAAACTATAATAATTAATATAATGAACAGAGAGGATAAAAAGATCTTTTCGGAGCGTATGGATACGTTGAGGAGATATCTTTGATGTAGACGGTAAGCTGCTGGTTTTAAAAGATAAGCAATCTATCATAGAGTCTAGCAACTTTTGGGATAATGCTCAAAATGCTGAGAAGGTGATGAAAGAGGTGGCTGAGCTTAAGCTTTGGGTTGAGGGGTTTAATGCTCTTCAGTCGCAGTTTGACGAGGTAGATATCTCTGAGCAGTTTTTGGCCGAAGGGTTACTTTCAGCTGAGGAGGTGGCAGAGTTAGATAGTGCTTTTATCTCCTCATTTGAAGAGATGGAGACAAAATCAACCCTCTCAGCCGAAGAAGATAGGCTTAGCGCAATTGTAGAGATAAACTCTGGTGCTGGAGGTACTGAGAGTCTTGACTGGGCTAGTATGCTGCTGCGTATGTATACACGATATGCAGAACGTAAAGGTTATAAGTGTAAAATGCTTGATATTCAAGAAGATGGTATAGGTGTGAAATCTGCTATGATAGAGGTTGAAGGTACATTAGCTTATGGTTACCTAAAGGGTGAAAATGGAGTGCATAGGCTAGTAAGGATATCACCTTTCGACTCTGGAGCACGTAGGCATACAACTTTTGCATCGGTGTTTGTTACCCCATCTGTTGATAATGATATATCTATTGAAGTTAATGCAGGAGATATAAACTGGGACACCTACCGTAGTGGTGGTGCAGGTGGTCAGAATGTAAATAAGGTAGAGACAGCAGTGAGGCTACATCACCTTCCAACAGGAATAGTGGTAGAGAACTCTGAAACACGTTCGCAGCTGATGAATAAAGAGAATGCTATAAGGATTCTTAAAAGTAAGCTTTATCAAATAGAGTTGCAAAAAAAGCTGGCTTTACGTGCCGAAGCTGAAGGAAAGAAGAAAAAAATAGAGTGGGGTAGCCAAATAAGAAGTTATGTGTTACACCCCTATAAGATGGTAAAAGATCATCGTACGTTGACTGAGACAAGCAATGTCGCCAATGTATTGGAAGGAGATATAGATATATTTATAAAATCTTACCTTCTTAATTTTGATAATTAAGATGGTATCTATATATTTGTA
>CAMQVM010000048.1 GCA_947038135.1 uncultured Rikenellaceae bacterium | reverse complement strand
AGTTACCCTCATTAATAAGGTCAGGTAGACTTAATCCTTGATTTTGATACTGCTTTGCCACTGACACCACGAAACGCAGGTTAGCCCTTGTAAGCTTCTCTAAAGCATCTTGGTCACCTTTTCTGATTCGTTGAGCTAGTTCAACCTCCTCTTCTACAGTTATTAGGTCTTCACGACCTATCTCTTGAAGATACTTATCTAAGGAAGCACTCTCTCTGTTTGTAATCGACTTCGTGATTTTTAATTGTCTCATCTAATCTTTTTGATTTGTAACTCTTTGAGGGTACAATCCTCAAAGAGTTAATTATATGTTATTTTTTTATTACTCTATAACTAATGCCTCTACCATTTTGATAGATGCCATCGATAAGTTCTATAGATGTTGACATTGTCCTTAGGTCTGATACTGAGTCAATAACCTTGCCATTGATATGTGTTATGATATATCCTTCGCTTATTCCACACTCACGCAGTAACCCGTCACCTACATCTACCACCTGAATACCTCCATCAATATCCAAGCTTCTTAAAACCCTATCGCTAACCTCCGAGAATTTACCTCCAAGCAGAGTTACTATATCGCTACTGTTTTTATTTAGCAATTTAGCCTCTCCAGCCATATTACGTAAAACAACATCAAAATGTTTCACTCTACCACTTCTTTTTATTCCGATAGTGATTTTTTCGTTAGGACGTTTCTTTGCCATACTCTCTTTTAGGGCTGGTGAATTGTGTATTGATTTACCATCTATTTCAAAGATTACATCACCCTTTTTGATTCCTGCAAGATCGGCAGCTTCGCCCTCTATAACTCTCGCTACATATAGCCCATTATCATCTTCTACACCTAGCTCTTTTGCAAACTGCTCTTTAAAGTTATCGTTTATTTCTTGATACTCAACACCTAAAACCGCTCTTTGCACTAATCCATACTCTCTAAGGTCTACAATTATCTTCTTTACAATAGACGATGGCACAGCAAATGAATAACCAGTATAGCTTCCAGTAGGTGATTTTATAACTGTATTTATACCTATAATCTCTCCTGCGGTGTTTACCAGCGGACCTCCACTATTACCAGGGTTTACTGCTGCATCGGTCTGTATAAAAGACTCAATTCTAAATTGATTAGGTATAACATCAAGGTTACGCCCCTTTGCGCTTACTATACCTGCTGTAACTGTTGAGCTTAAGCCATAAGGATTTCCTACTGCCAACACCCACTCGCCAAGGCGTAGCTCCTCAGAACTTCCAAATTTAATGAATGGCAACCCGTTAGCATCTATTTTTATAAGTGCTATATCAGTTGTTGGGTCAGTACCTATAAGTGTTGCAGTGTAGCTTTTTCCGCTCTCAAGTTTTACTTTTAGCTCATCTGCCCCCTCTACAACATGGTTATTAGTTACTATATAGCCATCTTCTGATATGATAACTCCTGATCCACCAGAGCGTTGCTCTTTTTGATGTTGCTGGGGCTGCCTATGCTGCTGTTGTTGCTGTCTTAGCCCAAACATCTCTAAAAAAGGGTCTATATTACCACCATAGTGCTGATTAGACCTGCTTCTAACTGTTTGTAGGTTCTCTACCCCAACTACTGCTTTAACTGTCTGCTCGGCTGCATAGGTTAAATCAGGAAACTCTTGTGAGTTATTGCTATTGTTTGTAAATTGTGTTGGTGCACTCTCGATGAGTGAGGTGGTGGTGGTTTTAGCTCTTGAAGATAAAAACTCTTCTGTTTTTTTAACACCGTAGTAGCCTACGGCTCCAACCATAGTTGATAAGATAATAACTGCTAAAATGCTTTTCTTGTTCATAAATTAAAGTTTTAATATTAAATAAGTATTATAATTTTATTACACCTCTATAACGTCTTATTGTTTTTAAATATTATGTTATTTTTCTTGAAACATAACGATATTATATTAAATAGCACATTGTATTAACCTGCTATTTTAATTTATGAATATCTTTTATATTTATGAATTTGAAAGCTAAAGGATCGAGCTACAACTATCAAATATATTTATTATCTGCAAACCACGCTTCAACGCTCTGTTATAGGTATACATTGTACCTCCTCTAACTCCATTATAGTAGCATACCACCACCTTACAGCTATCTAACAAATAGTCGTTGCGTTTTAAGTAAACATCTTTTTCATGGTTAGATGAGGTGAAAAGCACTTGGTTAGCACTATTGCAGATATGCTTATAGGTTATTTTGTCTTTATCGCTATACTTTAGCTCTTGCCCCTCAAATGGTATTACTGCTATCAATTGAACCTCAGGGTGTAACTCTTTAAGCTTAAGCACTGCGAGTGCAGCAATAAGATCAAACCCCTCAGACATTCCATTATAGTAATAGATATAACCATGAGCGTAGAGTGATATTATAGTTTGGTAAACACGCTCACCTACTATACCTATAATATCTGGATCAGGTGATGATAATATAATTTTTGAGCTTCGATAACCTGTAAACGACACACTCTTCTCTTTTTGGTTTTTCATTGGTAGTTTAGTATACAACAAGCAATCATTAAATGTAGAATAATATAGGCAAAGGTAATAAAATAGTAACAACTTTGACTTAGTTACAAAAAAATAATTATCTTTGTATGGTTAACAACATAGGTATTATTGACTAAAATAGCCTCAAATATGAAAAACACGATAACAGATAATATAGAACTCCTTGAAGATGGATTAGCTCCTACACTTAAACGAGTAGAGGAATTTGATTTCACTTTAAAGAATATTTATTCAAAAAAGGAGTTAAATCTGATTATTAAAGACATTAATGAGCTCCCTAGATATAAAGATAGCGAGTTAAGCACCTTTATTGATGAACTTTACAAGCTATCACACAAAACACATGGTGAGCTGATTGATTTTATAGAACTCTTGAAGCGCACACCTAAAAGAAATGATACAGAGATAAGAGAAGAGCTAAAAACTCTTAAATATCTACCTAAAACTAGTAGAAAAGAGTTAGGTGCTCTTGATTTACACCTTAAAAATTTCCCAAAACAGACCAAAGATGAGTTGAATGCTTTATTAGATTATATAACGCTTTTTCCATTAAAAATGGAGAAGGAGGTATCTACTATCACCCGAAAAATAAAACAATTTCCAAAGCTCAACAATACTGAGACTTCAAATTTACTAAAAAGCATTGAAGCCTTAGAGCTTTCAGAGCAGACAAAAAAAGGGCTTATCTGTTTAATTAAGCGTGCAATATTAATCAAGCAACTCAATATTGCAGAGGGTCTTAAACATATCGAAAAAGAGCCTAAAGAGCAGCTACTAGCACTTACAGAGATAATTAAAAAACATATACCTAAATGCTCAATGATTATATTATTTGGCAGTTATGCAAGGGGCACAGAGGTTATTTACGATGAGAGTATTGAAACGAGTGGTTGCAGAACATCTTTCCAAAGCGATTTTGATATAATGATTGTTCTACCTCATCCAGCCACACCAACCAAAGCATTTCACACAGAGGGTAAAATATGTAGTGATATACGAGCTGAATATGAAAAGTTATTCGAAAGAAGCATGTATATAACACCACCTCAATTTGTTGTTGAGAGTGAAAGTTTGCTATATGAAAATCTAGAGAAGCAACGACCATTTTTTATGGATGTGCTTAAAGACGCTATTTTTTTATATAACGATGGGCGGGTTACTCTACCTGAGTCGAAAGAGCTGTTATATAAAGCTAGAAAAGAGCTTGCGGAGGAGAGTTTTAAACATTTTAGTTTTGGAAATGAGTTTTTAGTCGGGGGTTATTTTTATCACAGTAGATATAACTACGTAACTGCATCTTATATGTTACACCAAGCGTGCGAAAAATATTACCACGATATAAGCATGGTTTTCATAAATTACACTCCCAAGCTGCATGATTTAGAGAAGCTGATAGAGAGAACAAATATATTTTCACAAGAGCTACAAACAGTATTCCCACGAGTTACAGAGTTTGAAATAGAGACATTTGAGCTACTATGCGACTCGTATGTTGACTCAAGATATAACACTGAGTTTAAAGTAACGAAAGAGGAGCTAGAGTATATTATTGAGAGAACTGAGATGTTAAAAGAGATAGCACACCGCATTTGCAGAGAGCGAATAGAGTATTTTGAGATATTATCTCACTCTGAATAACTGTCAACTTTAATAATATGTAGTTGGTGTATCATAAAATAACTATCATTATATGATTAACAACATAGGTATTATTGACTAAAATAGCCTCAAATATGAAAAATACGATAACAGATAACATAAAACTTCTTGAAAAAGGATTAGCTGCTACCCTTAAACGGGTAGAGGAATTTGAGTTCACTTTAAAGAATATCTATTCAAAAGAGGAGTTAAATCTGATTATTAAAGGCATTAATGAGCTCCCAAAACTATCGGAAGACGAGTTGAGCATCTTATTAACATCTATTGTGTTTTCTTCAGCAAAAATAAAAACTGAGGTATCTGATATTACACGAAAAATAAAACAATTTCCAAAGCTCAACAATACTGAGACTTCAAATTTACTAAAAAGCATTGAAGCCTTAGAGCTTTCAGAGCAGACAAAAAAAGGGCTTATCTGTTTAATTAAGCGTGCAATATTAATCAAGCAACTCAATATTGCAGAGGGTCTTAAACATATCGAAAAAGAGCCTAAAGAGCAGCTACTAGCACTTACAGAGATAATTAAAAAACATATACCTAAATGCTCAATGATTATATTATTTGGCAGTTATGCAAGGGGCACAGAGGTTATTTACGATGAGAGTATTGAAACGAGTGGTTGCAGAACATCTTTCCAAAGCGATTTTGATATAATGATTGTTCTACCTCATCCAGCCACACCAACCAAAGCATTTCACACAGAGGGTAAAATATGTAGTGATATACGAGCTGAATATGAAAAGTTATTCGAAAGAAGCATGTATATAACACCACCTCAATTTGTTGTTGAGAGTGAAAGTTTGCTATATGAAAATCTAGAGAAGCAACGACCATTTTTTATGGATGTGCTTAAAGACGCTATTTTTTTATATAACGATGGGCGGGTTACTCTACCTGAGTCGAAAGAGCTGTTATATAAAGCTAGAAAAGAGCTTGCGGAGGAGAGTTTTAAACATTTTAGTTTTGGAAATGAGTTTTTAGTCGGGGGTTATTTTTATCACAGTAGATATAACTACGTAACTGCATCTTATATGTTACACCAAGCGTGCGAAAAATATTACCACGATATAAGCATGGTTTTCATAAATTACACTCCCAAGCTGCATGATTTAGAGAAGCTGATAGAGAGAACAAATATATTTTCACAAGAGCTACAAACAGTATTCCCACGAGTTACAGAGTTTGAAATAGAGACATTTGAGCTACTATGCGACTCGTATGTTGACTCAAGATATAACACTGAGTTTAAAGTAACGAAAGAGGAGCTAGAGTATATTATTGAGAGAACTGAGATGTTAAAAGAGATAGCACACCGCATTTGCAGAGAGCGAATAGAGTATTTTGAGATATTATCTCACTCTGAATAGTCGTCAACATTTAGTAATATATAGTTAAAAATTGCAACCTTGCTATCTGTATAAGGTTAAAACATAGGTGTCACTAACTAAAATAAACACAAACAAAAAATACAAAGTTTTACTTGCAAACTAATCACTAGAAACCAAACAGTTAAGCTATATAATAAAGACAAGATTCGTTAATACTGACTAATTAAATAAATGTTAAATAACTTTTATTACCTTTGCAGTCAAATATACAATATTTCATACTAAATATTCAAAAGAATCTTATATAATTATGACACCACATCCATTTGTAATATATTTAAAAAATAAAACATCTCAGCAGTTTGAATACAAAAGTGATATCAAACATATTAGTTACGCTAATCAACGTTATCGCATAACGTTTAGGAACGGTGGAAGCTACAGTTACGGGTCAGGTAGAGTGTTATATTATCGTTATAAATCTACGCAAGAGAATGTTGGTATTTATGAGAATGGTAAACTTAATGAAACATTTGACACAGTTGATGATTATGGCGAATATTTTATTTTTAGAAACACCCAAATCCACTCTGATCCTATTCACAAAAGTGCTAATATAGAGATATATAACATCAAAAAGGTGACAAATAGGGACAAATCAATTATTAGCTACTTCACAGACATATTAAAAGGTGCAAACAACACCTCTTTTGACATTAAAACAGAAAACAAAGACGTTAGTACAGTAAGTACCGACATATTACTTAAGGCTCTTGAAAATGTGAATATATCAGATCCGAGATCGATACTTTCTAGCTACATAAGTGGCATTCTACCCGAAGGCAGCAGTTCAAACGAGGTTTTATTATACCCTTTTGGATGTAATGAAAGCCAGCAATTAGCAGTAAAATCAACTCTTAAAAATGGCATAAGCATTATTGAGGGTCCTCCAGGGACTGGTAAAACACAAACTATTTTAAACATTGTAACAAACATTATTGCACAGAAAAAAACGGTAGCTATTGTTTCAAACAACAATTCAGCCGTATATAATGTACGAGAGAAGCTAGAAAAGCATGGATATGGAATGATTATCGCTTCATTGGGAAATAGTAAAAATAAAAATTCATTTTTTGAAAATTTACCAGAGCAAGTTATTGATGATGAATTTAGCATCTCTAACGACCGAAAAATGAAAGCTGAAAATGAAATTAGCAACTTAGATATTATATTAACAAAGTGTTTTCAGCATAAAAATAGATTGGCATCGCTTAAAACACAATTATCAGATACTCAAGTAGAATTTAAACACATTGAAGCTGAACAGCCACTATCAAAAAATATTAAGCTTGAGATTGACAGTAAATTTTATCGCAGTTGGAGCCCATCAAAAAGCCTTAAGTTTAAAGCTCTGCTGTCAAGTATCAATTTAAACAAAAAATCATCGTATATAACTAAATTAAAATTAATCATATCATACGGATTGCTTGACATTAAAAACGTTCACAAGTATAGCGATATACTACCTATTTATGTGAATCATAAATTTTATGAGTTGACTATAAAAAACCTAA
This sequence comes from uncultured Rikenellaceae bacterium, assembly GCA_947038135.1. Lineage (GTDB taxonomy): Bacteria > Bacteroidota > Bacteroidia > Bacteroidales > Rikenellaceae > CAMQVM01. The sequence goes on along the minus strand of CAMQVM010000048.1, from coordinate 1,781 downwards.
CAAAAGATATCGCCAAAATTGAGAGATGGTTAAAGTCAAATAATGAGAAATCAAATATAGATAAATTCACCAAGTTATCTAAAGAGGTATTCAATGGTATAATACATGAAAAATACTCCAATTTAGCAACTACCAAATTCACATCAAAAAACTACCTTACAGAGTTTGATGTTTTTATAAAACACTACCCTGTTGTTATTAGTTCAACTTTATCACTGCACTCAAGTATCCCTAAAGGCTACCTTTTTGACTATTTAATTATCGATGAATCATCGCAGGTAGATATTATAAAATCGGCTATATGTTTTTCATGTTGTAGAAATGTGGTAGTTGTTGGCGATAGCATGCAGCTTAGTCATATTGTAGATAAGGATAGCCAACAAGTAACAAAGCAGCTACAAGCGAAGTATAATATTGATTCTGCATATAATTATGTTGAAAAGAACATTCTAAATTCTCTTAAAAGTTTATATGGAGATAGCGTAAAATCAACTCTACTGAAAGAGCATTACCGATGCCACCCTATCATAATTGGGTTTTGCAATAAAAAATACTATGACAACCAATTAGTAATAATGACCGAGAGTAATGGTCACCCATTTAGAATTATTGAGACAAATATTTCTGGTTGTAGAGACACCTATAATCAAAGACAGATACTTGAAACAGACCTATATGTAAGAAAAAACTATGCAGATGATTATAACAATGTGGGGATTATATCACCATATAGAAGCCACGCAAATCTCTTGCAAAAACAGCTTCCAGAGGGAACAGAATCAGACACAATCCATAAATATCAAGGTAGAGAGAAAAACGTTATAATATTCAATACCGTTAAAAACCAAATAAATGAGTTTATAGACAATCCAAATCTCATCAATGTAGCAGTATCAAGAGCTATAAATGAGTTTATTGTAGTAAAGCCTGAATCTATGGAGTTACCACACGGAACCAACATAGGCGACATGATAAGGTATATGTGTTATACGACCGATACTGACAAAACGATTTTAAAAGGTAAAATACGTTCTGTTTTTGACCTCTTATACAAAGAGTACAACAAACAATTTATAGCTTTTATTTCATCAAACAAAAATATAAAAGGGTCTGCTGCCGAGGTCATAATATATAAATTATTAAGCAAGTTACTAAAAAGCAACGAGTTCTCTTCAATTGATTTTGCACAAGAGTATAAGCTTCAAGACCTTGTTCGTGACTTTCAGCTATTAACCGAAGATGAGATAAGTTATATAGACAACAACTCTAGGCTCGATTTTTTGCTATATAATAAAATTGATAAAAGCCCTATACTAGCGATTGAGGTCGACGGGGTAGCGTTCCATAATGATAAATTGCAGAGAGAGCGAGATAGTAAGAAGAACCATATAATGGAAGTTATTGAGCTACCATTACTAAGACTATCAACAGATGGCTATAATGAATACACGCAGATTGTTGAGAGCCTACAAAATGCAATGAAATCACAATAATATTGACATCTACACACCTAATAATCTGTGAATGTACTACTACTTATTATTAGTGAGTAAAGAGTGTGTCTACCTATGCGCATATCTACGAGTTACCATAAACAGTGAATACGTGTTATGTCTGTAAAGTTAAAAACCATAATAATACATATTGTATTTCAGATGCAAAATTAGGACATTATATAAAACTCGCAATACTTAATTGCGGAGACGCTTACGACGCTTACGTAACTGTAAGCATCCCATATAAGCCGTCTTTTTATGCAACATCAAAACATCTACCTTTGC
>CAMQVM010000047.1 GCA_947038135.1 uncultured Rikenellaceae bacterium | reverse complement strand
CTACACTAATCTTAACACTCTTTCCCTACACGACGCTCTTCCGATCTATGCTTTTGCTCTAACATATCGAGCGTTGTGGTTGGCGGATTTGTATTTGGCATCTCCATATAAGAGGTTACACCACCAGTTAGGGCAGCTCTCGACTCACTTTTAATTGTGCCTTTATGCTCTAACCCAGGCTCACGAAAATGCACTTGATCATCTATCACACCAGGCATTACATACTTGCCCTCAGCATCAATAACCCTAGCAAACTCACTCTCGTTTCCTTTATATGCTCCGCTTGACACCTCTTTAATAAGGTCGCCACTTACTATTATATATCCATTGTAATGACTATTTTCATTTACAATAGTTCCATTTTTGATTAATATGCTATTCATGTTATCTGTTTTTATTTGTTATATTATATTAACGAACCTGCTATAAGAGAGTCGTAATGTTTTAGTTGTTCTGTACAAATTCGCTCGGTTACATCTTTCAACACCTCTACCCTTGCTAGCATATACTCAAGCTCCTCTTTAGTGACTACGAAATCTGTATTGTATCTAGCTTCTATATATGCCCTACGCAGTAGATCATAGCAGCGTTCTTCAAAAGATTGAGAGGCTTGACTTCGTGGCGCCTTATGCATAAATATTGTGGCTAACTCATCTGCATTGTAGATGGTTGAGTCGATTAACCTATCTAAATCGTGTGTTTTCATTGAATAGTTATCGAATACCAACTCAATTGTTTTGTAGTAACGCTCACACGCTTGATGCAGTTCAAAAGAGCCTAACTTATACCATTTATTACTGAAATCATAATAGCCATGGTCTAAAAATCTATTTCCATCTGTAAACATTATGCTATACTCTCTCTCAGCAACCTCTTTTATCCTCTGTGGTGAGAGCTCCTTTGCCTTTGACAATTTACAGTTTCCGCTATCATAAAGCATAATACCATCTCGCAGAACATCAACATAAAAACTACGATAGTTTTCCAGCCACTCATTAAGACACTCTAATGTCTCACTAATTAATGATGGTGGAGCGTATTTAGGAACTTTTGAATCGCTAGTACCTCTACGCCCTTCAAGTATACTACAATATTTACGAACTACTACATCTTTTAAAAAATACTCTATGGCATCAGTATTTGCGTATGTTGAGGTAACAACCATAATATCTAAATCGCTCTTAAATATAGTGTGACGACCAAACTCAACTTTATCATCTCTAATAACAAAAGTATCACGAGCATAACTACCATATAAGATAATCATCTCGCACTCTTTAATATTCTCTTTTATAAGCTCTACCAAAAGGTTCAACTCCTCTTGTGTAACCTCTGGCAGATGCAATATTGAATCTCTCATATAATTTAAACCTACAACTTTCTAAACGGAAGCGATAAAACACCCCAAAAAGCCTCGCCAAATATGCCACTACTCATTTTTGAGTTACCTAAAGTACGATCAGTAAAGATGATAGACACCTCTTTAAAAGGCAGTTTACTCTTCCAGTGCCTATACTTCATCTCTATTTGAAAACCATAACCACGCATCTTTATTTTATCTACATCAATAGACTCTAACGCCTTGTTTGTATAACAGACAAAACCAGCAGTAGCATCCATAATAGGCATACCAGTAATAAAGCGAACATACACTGAGGCAAAATATGACATTATAACCCTGCTAATAGGCCAGTTAACCACATTTACACCGCACACATAACGACTACCTACTGCCATATCACTACCCTCTTTACACGCTGCATATAGATTTAGTAAATCATCTGGATTGTGTGAAAAATCGGCATCCATCTCAAATATATATTGATAACCACCACTAAGCGCCCACTTAAAACCAGCAATATAAGCTGTACCAAGCCCCTGCTTAGCTGCACGCTCTAAGATATGCACCTGTCCATCAAACTCTTTTTGCAAACTCTTTACTATATCAGCAGTGCCATCGGGCGACGAGTCGTCGACAACCAACAGTTCAAATGCACCATCAAGCGATACTACTTTTCGTATTATTGCCTCTATATTCTCTTTTTCGTTATAGGTGGGTATGATAACCAATTTTTTGTCCATATCTATAAGATGTTGTTAATTTATAAGTGTTGTAAAAGATGACATTTCTAAATATATAAAAAGCCAAAAAGCAATAAAAAAGAGTATGTAAAAACTATTTGTAATGCTATTTCCACTACCAAAGTAACAAAAAAAAGCTAGATTAATAAAATTTTAAGTAATAATTCGCAGAAAAAAAATATCTTTGTAAGTAAGACGTAACAAAACAACACAGTATAAACAGACATTAAAAAACACACAAAAACATGACATTCAATATATTACACACAAATAAAGCATCTAAAATGAGTATTTCAGCGACAAAACAACATAAAATAAAAGTAGCAGTTTTAGCTACTTGTTTACTCTTTTCAAACATAAATTCAGCAATATCGACAACAACTACTCAAAATAATAGGTCGACAATAAAGCGTGAGTCGAAGATTACCGACTTTAACCTAAAAAGAGATATTACTATCTACTCAATCACTAACAGCGAGGGTAGCAAATTGATGTGTAAAAGGGTTGCCGAACTACTTAAAAAATCGGGTTGTGAGGAGGTATCAATAGCACAAAAACCAGGCGAGCACACTATAAATATTGAGCAGGTAGAGAAGATTGCAGGTGCAGATAAAAACTCTAATGATGCCTACTCACTAAAGGTATTTAAAAATGAGGTTAACATAGAGTACACCTCATCAAAATCTATGTCATGGGCGTTTCAGGCATTAAGAAACAATATTGTTAGCGACCAAAAAGCACTTCAAAAGATATTTGACAAGAGCACTAAAGTAATTAAGGCAGCAGATATATGTAAGACCTCAGGCGACGAGGGGTCTTCAGAGATTATAGACCTCATAAAGACACCTATGAGCATAAGTATGCTACAAAGCCATATCAACAAAGCAGTAATGAATAATAAATTTGTGATATACCTAAAACTTATATCAACAGAGGGTACAGCCATTAAAAGCGACTTTATAGACTCTGCAAACCCATACATAAAAAGCAACAACAAAGCACTAAGTTACAGCGAGCTAAACCAGCTATATAAAACAGCTACCGATAATGGCATAGAGCTAATACCGATACTAGACATATCATCAAACGACAACATAGCCTTTGAGAAGCATACAGGGCATAAAATACACTCAACAGAGGGCGTAAGATTCACCAAAGTACTAACAAAAGAGTTTGCAAAATCGACAAATTTTGATGTAGTATATCTTGGCAACGCACCAACAGACACAAAGCTTAAAGAGAAGTATTTCACCCCTTTGGCAGAGATATTTAAGGCTAACAATAAAAGTGTAATTACAGACATGAACAGATAAACACAAGTAAAAATGCAAAAGATAAAATATCTACTTATAGCTGCATTAATAGTATGTAGCAACATAGAGTCATACGCTCAGTTAAACAGACAACATATATATTATGTTGGTCAAGAGCTAATTACAGAAGGAAAGTATAAAAGTGCCATAGATGTGCTTAATATTCTACTAAGGTCAGACAGCACCTCTACCGATGGCTACTTTCTTCGTGGCATATCAAAATACAATTTAGGCGACCTAATCGGAGCACGAAACGATTTTAGCAACGCTATAAAAATAAACTCTGTATTTACTCAAGCATATCAATATCGAGCAGTAACAAACTCCTCTTTAGGCGATTACGAAAGTGCAATACAAGACTTTGCCAAAGCAATAGATATCCGCCCCGATAGAGAGGGAACATATTATAGCCGAGGAGTAACATTTTTTCTAAGCCAGCAGTTTGAAAATGCCATTGCCGACTTCGACCAATTTATTAAGCGCCGCCCTAATGTAGTTGATGCCTATATTAATAGAGGTAGCTCATACTTAATGCTTAAAGACACAGTATCTGCATTTAATAACTACGACAAAGCTGTAAGGATCAACAGGTTTGACCCAGCAGGACATCTACGACGTGGTATCTTATATCTACAAATGAACAGACTAGACAGCGCTTATATCGACCTTACAAACTCTATAAAGCTCGACAGCACTAGCCTACCTGCATACTTCAACAGAGCATTAGTGCACGCCAACAACAACAAACCAACCGATGCTATAAAGGACTTTAACAAGTCGGTACAGCTAGACTCTACAAACTCACTGATATACTTCAACAGAGCACTACTGCTGTCACAAATTGGCGATGACAATAAGGCAATGGACGACTATAACAAAGTAGCATACTACTCACCTCGAAATGTGCTAGTATACTTTAATAGGGGTATATTAAACAACCAACTCGGCAATGTAGAAGATGCAGAACGAGATTTTAGCAAGGCGATAGAGCTATATCCCGATTTTGCCAACGCCTACTTAAGCAGGTCGAATGTACGCCATAGAATGGGCAATATGACAGGCTCAAAGTCTGATTATACTATAGCGCAAAATAAGATTTCAGAGTATAGGTCGAAGCTTACAGATGAAACATTTTCGATATATGCAGATACAAGCAAGATGTTTAACTCGCTGCTTTCATTTAACACCGACTTTGAAAACCGAGATTTTGAGAACGTACATAGCTCAGATATAAATGTTACCCTGCTGCCAATGCACCGCCTGACACCTAGCAGCAAAGATAACAACCTACCAAGCATACAGAAGTATAACAACAGCGCAATAGCACAAATAGAGCGAATATATAAAAAGTATGATGTAACAATATCACCTCTAAGTTCACAACTAGATAAATCTATTATAGAGGCTATAAACAGAGAGGTAGACAAAACCTCGCAAGATAAAGAGGTAGTGACATTTACCAAGGCGATGACCAACCACGCAATTAAGCAATATACAATGGCTATGAAAGGGTATAACGACGCTATATTGCTAGCACCTACAAATGCCTTTTACTACATGAACAGAGCCGTGGCAAACACCGAGATGATAGAGTTTATATCAAGAATAGACCAAAATAACCACAAGTTAATCATAGATGCCGACCCTGTAAATCAACTAAAAAACAGCGAGACGACCTATAACTATGACGAGGCTTTAGTAGATATAAACAAAGCCATTGAGCTAAATGGAAACATAGCACAATTTTACTACAACAAAGGTAATATATTATACCTTAGTGGAAAGAAAGTTGAAGCTATAACCAACTACACAAAAGCTATTGAGCTCCACCCATATATGGCAGAGGCATATTATAATAGGGGTTTAATACAGATAGATTTAAAAGAGCTAGACAAAGGATTTCTTGACCTTTCAAAATCAGGAGAATTAGGTATATAAAGCATACGAGGTAGCTAAACGCTATAGTAAACTGCTTAAAAAAAGATAGATAATGGATATATTTCGTATAGAAAATAGAGATAGCGAGTGGTTTAATGAGATGTGGGAGGTTTATAGTTATAGCTTTCCCGAGCACGAAAAACGAAGCCTAGAGAATCAGCTAGAGATGCTATCAAACAAAAAATGTAAGATAGATGTATATGTAGATAACGATGAGTTTGTAGGGTTTGTTATATTTTGGATATACCCTAGATACATATATATTGAACACTTTGCCCTTAGCACAAATATGCGCCAAGGAGGAAGAGGTAGCTTTATACTATCAGATATAATATGGAGATATAGAGCACTACCAATAGTGCTAGATATCGACCCTGTGGTAGATGAAATTAGCCAACGACGACTCAACTTTTATTTAAAGCTTGGGTTTATACAAAACTCTCACAAACACCTCTGCCCTCCATACTCGGCAGATGCTGAACCATTTGAACTGCTGCTGTTAACCACAAAAAAGGAGCTTACAGAGGCTCAATACGCAGTTGTTAAAGAGAGCTTATACAACGAGATAATAACTTTTAAAAGCATAGATTAAGATGGATATTTCAGAGTTAGGAGAGTTTGGGTTTATAGACCATATAACACGCCGTGAAAAGATAAAAAACAGCACCACAACAGCTGGTATCGGAGACGATGCAGCAGTTTTAAATTTTACAGATAAAGAGAGCCTAGTATCTACCGACCTAATGGTTGAGGGTATAGATTTTGACCTTACCTACCACCCGCTAAAACACCTTGGATATAAATGTGTAGTGGTTGGTGCGTCAGATATTTGTGCTATGAACGGTAAGCCATCGCAAATATTGATATCGCTTGCGCTATCTGCTCGTTTTACTGTTGAAATGGTAGATGAGTTTTATGAGGGTGTTAACATTGCTGCTTTAGAGCATGGTATAGATGTTATAGGTGGCGACACGTCGGCATCTGTAACAGGGTTTATGATCTCTATTACAACTATCGGATCGGCTAAAAAAGAGGATATTACATACCGCCATGGCGCTTCAATAAACGATTTGATATGTGTAAGTGGTGACTTAGGATCTGCATACATAGGGCTAAAGCTTCTTGAACGAGAGAAGAAGATATTAACTGGCAACAATGTTGCAAAGCCTGAGTTTGGCGATTACAGCTACCTATTACAACGTGCGCTAAAGCCTATGCTTAGAAGCGATGTGATAGAGCTATTTGCAGAGAACAAGATAAAGCCTACATCAATGATTGATATATCAGACGGGCTAGCATCCGAGATACTACATATATGCAAGAAGTCAGATGTTGGAGCTAAAATATATATTGATAAGCTACCGATATATATCAAGTGCTACGAAGCAGGAAACGAGCTTGGCATCGACCCTATAATTTCATCAATGAACGGTGGAGGCGACTACGAAATGTTGTTTACAACCTCACTTGCTGAGTATGAAAAGATTAAAGGAATTGAGGGGATATCTGTAATTGGGCATATCTGCTCGAAAGACGAGGGTGCTGCACTAGTTACCAAAGAGGGCAATGAGCTCACTATAATTGCCCAAGGACACCAAGGAAACAAAGAGCAAGAATAAAGAGTAACAAATTAAGTAACCATAATAAATATTTATTTCAGAAAGATGATCAATTTAGTATTATTTGGCCCTCCGGGGGCGGGAAAAGGCACACAAGCCGACAAAATCAAAGAGCGTTTCAACCTACTACACATCTCTACTGGCGATGTTATTCGTTCGCAGGTGAAAGCAGAAACAGAGCTAGGAAAAATTGCAGAGGTGCAGATGGCTAGTGGTGGATTAGTATCTGACGAGCTAGTTATAGGTTTGATGAAAAACTACCTAAGCGAGCAAGAGGGTGCAGTGGGTACTATCTTTGATGGTTTTCCACGCACAACAGCACAAGCAGAGGCTTTTGATGTTATGCTTAGCGAAATCAAAGAGAGTGTTACTGTAATGATTGCACTTGAAGTAGACGAAGAGGAGCTTGTTAAGCGCCTTTTGCTTAGAGGTAACGCTAGCGGTAGAGCTGACGATATGAGCGAAGAGATTATACGCAACAGAATATCTGTTTACAATGCTCAAACAGCTATTGTAAGCAACTTCTATGAAAAGCAAGGTAAATATGTTGCTATTGATGGCACTGGTACAATAGATAACATCTTTGGACGTATCAGTGCAGTACTTGAAAACTATACAAAATAGTATCTGCCTACATTTTAAAAGCACGCCTTAAATTAAATTTAAGGCGTGCTTTTTATTTTGTTGTAACATATATATTATTTGCTCAAATGGTTAAATTTACATATATTTGCATAATATGATTTATAAACAAAAACACATGAGAAATTTAATTAAATTATTTTTCACTCCTTTTATTTCATTTATCTCATTTGCATCACTTGCTCAAGAGATAAATATAGAGGCTGTTTCTGAAAACGCCCCACTGCCATACGCCAACATAACTATAAATAGCAAATTGATTGGTTACGCAGACTCACTAGGAGTATTTAACATTAAAGACAATGAGTTGAAAGCGGGCGACACTATTAAAGTAAACTACCTTAGTGCCAAAGAGACAACAGCTATATATAACGGCAAAGACAAAAATATAGTAATTGAGCTAAAATCGAGAATAGAGCTCGATGAAATAACTGTCAAAGGTTTAAAAGACCCTATAAAGTTTTTCAAGAAAGATGTAAAATTTCATAACTTTACAACAGACTATGCAGCCTTTGAGATGAATATAGATATTATTAGCTCTGCACTTAATAACTACAACGGTGCAAATATATCATTGATCTACAACCATTCAAATAGGATACAAAATAAACAATTTAAACATCTAAACTCTTCATTTGCTAATGATAGTACATCTATCTTGCGTGTAGCACAAACATTCAAAGCTGTTACTAGCTTTGTACCACAAAATTACGGCATAAAAAAAGTGCGAGAGTACGATGTTAGTTATATAGGTAAAAAGGATAATAACTATCAATTCTCTATTATTTACAAACTTGTAAATTATTCACAATGTATTTATAGTGTAAATGCCGACACTAAGGCTATTGTGCATATAGAGTCATTTTATGCGAACCAAAAACATAGGGTATATAGCGAGTGCTCAATAAATATGTCGCCAGTTAATGATGGAAGGTATTACATAACCGATTTCATATATAACATAAAAACTACAAATTACAATTTTTCTATTATAGCAAAAGATATATCTACCACTGACTATAAAAAAGAGTATCAAGATATGCACAAAAATGAGAAATGGACACCTCTATACCCACCTCACAACAAATAAATACAATTCACCCAAGCAAATCTATAAAAGCTTATTATCAATACACTGTTACACTTATAATAAGATTAATATTTTGTTGTTGTTGGTGGTGGTGGTGGTGGTTAATTAAATTTTCATAAACCTGTATTTTTTGTGTATATGTGAGTATGCTTTTAAATTTGTATAACAATCGTAAGCATGGAGAGGGTTACGCTTAAAAAGCACAACCTATATAAAA
>CAMQVM010000046.1 GCA_947038135.1 uncultured Rikenellaceae bacterium | reverse complement strand
GAAGAGAGGCGGAACGAGTCTATATTGTAGATAGCAGATAAAAACATTGATGTAAAATAGATGCCACCCAACACCCACGCCCGTGAGAACTTAGGCGATGTAATAAACCATATAAACGGAGCACAACACATTGCAGTAAACTTAATATAGCTAACTCTATATCCTTCTACTGGCAAGTATTGCACACACATTAGAATCAAAAAAAATATGGCTATGTGCCTATTTATAGGTTTATTAATTAATGACATCTGGTATATAAATATTCCTTTGTTATTACTAGTTTTGCACTAAAGTACCCCTCTGAATTTTGTTAATATTTTCAATGATAATTCAGAGCAATCACAATAATTTTTACGATAATAGTCACGACTATCATATAATAATTGCAACCTCTCTTTAAGATTATATTTTTGAGATGTAACATGATTATGAAAAGCAGATATACCAGACATATAATACATGACACACCCTCCTTTTAAAACCTGCTTAGAGAGTATATCTTCTTCACAATAGAGAAACACCCCCTCATCAAAATAACCAATACCTTTAACAAAAGATAACCTCAACAACAAACAACACCCTGATAGCTGACTACAATACTTATCACCTTCAGGAAAACATTTTCTAAACAACTCTCTGACTTTACGATATACAACTTCATAGATTACTGATATCTCTTCAAAATAAGATACATTATGCATCGGGTTTTGATGCACACCATATCTATTTACAATATCGGTTCCTAAAACAGCTATCTGCATATCTGACTCTATTTTAGTTAAAATACGACTAATATACTCAGTGTTTGTCAACTCAACATCGGGATTCAATACAAGTGCATATTCATAACCTTTAGCTAACGAATACCTCAACCCTATATTATTGCCTGCCGAATAGCCTCTGTTTTCGCTACTTAAAAGAAGAGTAATAGTATTTTTCTTGCAATATTCTCGTAATATTTTTAAATCACGTTCACAAGAGCAATTATCAACTATAATTACCTCATAAAGATTATAATTTTGCTTCTTAATAAGATCAACACACCTAATACAATCACCTGAGGTGTTATAATTAAGGATTACCACTCCTATCATTTTTTCAACTTTACCAACCATAAATTTTGTTTAGATTCAACCCACTTAATAACGTTCCACATCAAAATCGAAACAGCTACTCCAACAACTGAATATAGTATCCACCATAACCCACCAACATTAACTAGTACAGGAAATTCTGACAATCGAGATATATCGTAATCATATAGATAGATTATAAATAGACTGACTAACTTCATAGCTATAAAATGAAATATAAGAATACAAAGCGTTAAGTTTCCTATATAAATCAACATAGTTGATACTATACTTGATTTATCACCAATCAATTTAGATAGGCTCAAAACTGCTAATATACCACACAATGCAGCAGGCGCATAGATAAAAATAGCCCCTCCTTTAACATCCATTCCACCCATATCGGGCACTTGCAACCCCACTACCACACATACTGCGAATCCTATAATAGCTATAATAGACTTAGAGCCATACTCTTTTAAGTTACTATTAGAATATACATAACCACTTAAAAACATAAAACACCCTAATATGGTACTACTATCAATCATAGGAATTTTAAAATTGACTATACTCAACACATACGCTACAATCAAACATAGCAGAGTAACAAAGTAGATATATTTATTTCCATTTTTAGCACATATCCATATCACCAAATAACCAATAATAGACACAAATAACAACTCTTTAAGAAACCAAAATCCTCCTAACAACTCTTCACTACCAGTCATAGTAAATATTTTAACTATTTTTGTTGCATAGTCACAAAACGTATATGAAACCTCATACAAATTTAAAGAGAAGAGAATATTGTGCAACAGCAAGAATATCAACGACCATTTTACAAATGGAACATACAGACCTTTAACTTTATTTCCAGCAAACTTCAAAGGGCTACTCAAATATACCTCTTTAAAAAGATAGCCCGACACAAACAAAAATAGTGGTATACGAAAGGAGTAGACCACTTTATTAAACAATAAAGGAGACCCTGCATGACCAACAACCATTAAAATGATCGCTATTGCCTTTGCTATTGATATAGTGTTGTTATTTTTCATATATCGCCTTTACAGCTTAAAATTATTTGCTACTTTTTTAACTTTACCTTTAAACACTGCAACTCTATAATTCAACAGCAAACGCCCTATTATTGATACCGCCCTATTAATAGCTGTGTGCATAATTTTACATTGAGTTTACAAAATTACACCTTCTCTAAAAACACTTTCTGCGATAATAAACAACACCGCTCTACTAAAACCCACAACTTATAGTAAACCCATAAGTTGCTGTTGTTGGAATATAACCAGTTTCTAACCCCAAACCATTAGCAGTAGCCGATGTTACATATTCAGGGTCAAAATGTTTTTGCGATGTCATAAAAGTAGCTAAGTTACGCCCAAAGGCAGACACTTTAAGATTCTTAACAACACCTGTATACTTGTTATCAACAGTATAACCTAAACTCAACTCACGCAGTTTGATATAGTTAGTGCTGAAAACATTAGCTGCATCTAAACCTCTAAAGCTCCTACCATATTGCGAGCCCGATATAATAGTTGTATTCTCTACCGCCTTTGATGCAGGAGTGCCATCTGCATTTATATATTCAGGTTCACCAGCTTGATTTAAGGTGCCATAAACCCCGTTTAAAATATACCCATCTTCACGGATATCGCCATTTTTACCAGCTACATTTGAAGCTATAACAGTACCAGGAAGTACTCCATAGTACATGCCTAATGCGTTAGATAGATAGTACATACTACCACCCATCTGCATATCAAAGAGAATAGATAAGTGGATGTTTTTATATGTAAATGTATTAGAAAAACCTAGCATAAAATCAGGTGTAGCTTTTGCAAGTGGCTTTGTGTCGGGCGATACTAGATAGCGACCATCGCTACCAATTAGCTTCTCACCATTGTTATCATATAGATAATCGGTGCCGTAAATGATAGGATAAGACTCACCAACGACTGCCTTAGAGCTAGCTGTATATGCAGTATTTGCAAGGGTTATATAATCGATGTCAGAAGCAATAGATTTAACTTTACTATTTAGCGTTGTTATATTTACTGTTGACTCCCAACGCACACCCCCAAAATCACTAATTGGCACACCTGTAATTGTAACCTCAACACCACTACTAAAGAGCTCTCCAGCATTGATGAACTGTGTTGCCTGTTCAGGTGAAGAACCGCCAGAGGTTGAACCGCCAAAAGTTAAACCACCTGAGAGTAAATCACCAGAGGTTAAATCATCAGAATAAACACCTCCATAAGTAGGAATAATTTGATTGGCAGCAGTACGCTCATAGTATGAAATATCAACACCAAACAAACCATCGAAGAGCTGAGCTTCAAAACCTACCTCCCACAACTTTACACTCTCCATTTCAATATCAGAACGACCAAGCGTAGAGTGAAGATCAAACTCAGGGTTGCTACTAAAGGGTGTCGATGCTGTATGGTAACCACCTAAAGCATAAGCGTTATTCCCACCGCTCGACGCTGCATAACCACCACGTATTTTAGCGAAATTCAGCCACTTTAAATCTTTAACTATCGGTAACCTACTTAGCACAAAGCTACCATTTAGTGCGGGATATAGAGGCGATTCAGCTGAAGAAGAAACCATAGTAGATTTTTCACTACGTGCAGATATATTTAAGTAAATAAGCTGCTTCCAATCAAAGGTAACATCTCCATAAAATGAGTTTACACGTGAGTCAACCTCTTGATCATAGAGTATAGCCCTACCTTTAGAGTTATACAAGCTGTATATATCAGCAGCAACAAGACCACCACTAGTAACTCCTCCACTTGATGAATACTCTAATACTGAAGAGTTAAAACCAACTAATGCACTAACCCCAAATATATCATCTACAAACCTATTACTGTATCGTGCAAGTATATCTCCATTATACTCAACACTTTTATTATCAATAAGGCTATACGACGAGCCATCTAGCGATCCTATTGCCATGCGTTCTTCAGCATTAAACGACCACCGATCAACCCCTATTCGAGCTGTAAATTTAAGGTTATCGATAACGCCAACATTTACCCCTACATTACCAAACAACCTACTACGGCTGTCACTCTGATAATTTTTATTAAGAGTCCAGTATGGGTTATCAACAGATACAACCGACGAGTTTGCGAAATCCATGCGGTTCCACCCCCTCTGCTCACCATCGGGCGAGATATACTCTTGAAGCTCTACAAAATCAAGCTGCATTTGTGACGATTGAAATATATTTTTTGTTATATTATCTGCTTCATACCCTACATTTTGCCTTCCTTGAGCATCGGTAGCAGAATAGTTGGCTGTTATCCATGAGTCTATGTTATCGTTGTGAGTTGCCGATGCGCTTAATGATAAGGTGTTGCGACCTGACGTTGACATATCCATAATGCCAGTTTGATTAAGGTTAGAGTATGATAGCCTATAAGAGTGGCGACTGC
This sequence comes from uncultured Rikenellaceae bacterium, assembly GCA_947038135.1. Classification (GTDB taxonomy): domain Bacteria; phylum Bacteroidota; class Bacteroidia; order Bacteroidales; family Rikenellaceae; genus CAMQVM01. The sequence goes on along the minus strand of CAMQVM010000046.1, from coordinate 4,362 downwards.
TAGAACCTGCAATAGATATGCTATTGCTGTAACTTATACCACTGTTAAATATTGTAGTGTAATCATTAGCAGGATACTCCCACGCACGAGGTTTCATATAGTTGTCAGTATCATACTCATCAAGAGCATTCCACGCTAGATATGGAGAGCCATCTAATTTAGGACCCCACGAAGCAGCAGCACGATACTCAGGGATATTATACTCTTCACCATCTATAATTTTGGTATTGAACACACTCTTGTAACCACCACCATAAACAGACTGCAACTTTGGCATAATAGACACCTTGTCTAACACAACAGACGATTGTAACTCTACTGCAAAATTATCTACTCCTTTTCCTGCTCCTCTTTTTGTTGTAATAAATATTACACCATTAACACCACGTGAGCCATAAATAGCAGTAGAAGCGACACCTTTAAGCACATTTATACTCTCAATATCACTATAATTAATATCATTAGTTAAATTTCCGATATTATAACTACTCATATAATCGCCACTATACACTGGCATACCATCGATTATAAAAAGGGGTTGATTACTGCCCGCCAATGAACTACTGCCACGTATATTGATTTTTGAAGCTCCCCCTAGCTGACCAGAAGATGCAACGATATAAGCGCCTGCTACACGCCCCGAAATAGGGGTTATGATATTTGATGATGTTGTATTAGATAGTATATTTCCGCCGACACACCCAGTAGAGTAATCAAAAGTAGTATTATAACGGTTAAAACCCACTTTCGCAACTTCTGTTTTGCGGGCGTGAGACATATTATTAGTAGCACTATTAATTAGTGAATACCCTTTAGGCTTAAATTTTTGAACTCCTGCAAATAAGTCTACTGCTGCAAATGAATCTAAAGTAAATATAACTAACAGTACTATTTGTAGGCGTGTATGTTTTTTCATACTAAGTTGCATAAAAATCTATTTTAACACTGTTAATATTGCAATTTAAGTAGACGGTTTAACAATACGCCTAAATATCATATAAACATACCCCCAAAATTACAACAATAAAAGCGCAATTTAGTAATAAAACCTAGAATTACAAGTTTTTGTACAGTGCAATTTTTAAATTACACCTTAATTGCAAGGTAAATCGAACAGATATTATTGAAAAATAGTGCCCCTCAGCTCACTTTGAAGCTACTTTACAGTAAAAAGCCGAAACACCATAATAAAACAAAAAAATAGGTCGATTTGCAAATAATATTTGCAAATCGACCTATAAATGTGAATTTTAGACAAGGTGAATAGACACCCGAATATATATATAGCAAGAATCTAACGCAATGAGATACCTAGCTCTTTTAACTGCTCTTCAACAACTGGCGATGGCGAGTCTATCATAACATCACGCCCAGAGTTATTTTTAGGGAACGCAATATAATCTCTAATAGTTTCAGTTCCGCCAAATAGCGAACAGAACCTATCAAACCCAAAGGCTATACCACCATGTGGCGGAGCACCAAACTTAAAGGCGTTAATGATAAAACCAAACTGCTCTTGTGCCTGCTCAGGAGTAAACCCTAGCACCTCAAACATTCTCTCTTGTAACTCTGCCTCATGTATACGAATTGAGCCACCACCTACTTCAGTACCATTTAAGATAAAGTCATAAGCATCAGCTCTAACTTTACCTGGATCAGTACTAAACAGCTCTAAATCTTCTTTTACAGGAGATGTAAACGGATGATGCATAGCATAAAAACGCTCTGTCTCTTCGTCCCACTCAAGCAGAGGAAAATCTACGACCCATAGAGGCGCAAACTTACTATTATCACGAAGCCCTAATATATCACCCATCTCAAGCCTAAGAGCTGAAAGAGCTGAAAGAGTCTTTTTGCGATCACCACAAAGAAGAAGTATCAAATCGCCCTCTTTAGCGCCACATTTAGCAGCTAAATCCGCCAATTGCTCAGCACTATAAAACTTATCAACACTAGATTTATATTGACCACCTGCTTCACATTTAACATATACCATACCCGTAGCACCAACCTGCGGACGCTTCACGAAAGCTGTAAGGGCATCGATCTGCTTGCGTGTATAGGCAGCACACCCCTCAGCAGCAATAGCACCGATATACTCAGCGCTATCAAAAATAGGGAAATCGGAACCTTTAACGACATCTGTAACATCGTTTATTTTCATTTCAAAACGTATATCAGGCTTATCGTTTCCATAATATGCCATTGCATCTTGCCACGACATACGAGGAAATTGATAATCAATTTCTACACCCATTATAGTTTTAAACATACTTTTGATCATTCCTTCAAAGGTAGATAGTACATCTTCACGCTCTACAAATGCCATTTCACAATCTATTTGTGTAAATTCTGGCTGGCGGTCTGCTCTAAGATCCTCATCTCTGAAACACCTAACTATTTGAAAGTATCGATCATATCCCGACACCATAAGCAGTTGCTTAAAAGTTTGAGGTGATTGAGGAAGAGCATAAAACTCGCCCGTATTCATACGTGAAGGCACGATAAAGTCACGTGCACCCTCAGGAGTAGATTTTATAAGATATGGAGTTTCTATCTCCAAGAAATTTTGACTATCAAGATAATTACGTACAGCTTGTGCCATTTTATGACGTAGTATCATATTGCGCTTTAGTGGAGGACGACGAAGGTCTAAATAACGATACTTCATACGTAACTCATCGCCACCATCACTATTTTCTTCGATAGTAAACGGAGGGGTATCGCTCTTACTTAATATTGTTATATCAGTAGCAATTATCTCTATATCGCCAGTAGCAATTTTAGAGTTTTTAGACTGACGCTCAACAACTTTACCACTCACCGTGATAACATATTCACGACCTAACGCTGCCGCTGCCTCTTTAACTAAATCAGCAGAGCCCTCTTCGACTACAACCTGCGTGATTCCGTAACGATCTCGTAGATCAATAAAAGTCATTGCACCCAGCGAACGTGCCTTTTGCACCCAGCCTGAAAGTGTGATTATTTGATCTACATTCTCTAATCGTAGATCGCCACAAGTATGTGTTCTGTACATAAGTATTGTTTTTTATGTGATATTTATTACTTTTACTGAAAATATTTACAAATGTAATGTTTTAAAAGTGATAAAACAACTTAAAAACACTTGATAATAGAGAGATAATAAAAAATATATCTATATGAACGATATTCAATACATGAAACACGCCTTAAAAGAGGCCGAACAAGCATACAAAATAGGAGAGGTTCCGATAGGTGCAGTAATAGTATGTAATGGAGCAGTTATTGCCCGTGCCCACAACCTAGTAGAGAGCCTTTGTGACCCTACTGCTCATGCAGAGATGCAGGCAATAACAGCCGCCACAGAGCATATAGGGGGCAAATACCTTAAAGGATGCACAATATATGTAACAGTTGAGCCATGCCCAATGTGTGCTGCTGCGCTATCTTGGGCACAGATCGACCGAGTTGTATATGGTGCTCCAGAGCCAAAAAGGGGCTATTCTACAATCTCAGACACCCTACTCCACCCTAAAACATTAGTCGAAAAAGGTGTATGTGAAGAGGAGTGTAGCAGCTTAATAAAATCATTCTTTAAAAAATTACGCTAATGTTAAAAGATGATATAAGATTATCATTATCTAAGGTGCACTGCTCAAAATTAGCACTGTTGCTAAATGATTATGACACCTCAGCAAATATTTTGTCGCTCACAAAAGATGAGCTTATGGATAACGATTTAAGCTTTGAGGAGGCTACAAAAATACTCTTTTCGGCAAATGAAGAGGCGGTAAACACCGAGCTTGAATTTATATCTAAATATAACATACGCACCGTAACATATGGTAGCGAAGAGTACCCTACAAACCTTGCAGGATGCGATGACCCACCAACAGTGCTATATATTAAGGGAGACCTAGATTTTTTATCAGACACCCACCTTTGGGTATCGGTTGTAGGCACACGTAAATATAGCGACTACGGCTCATCGTCTACTGTTAGAATGATAGAGCAGATTGCCGAGCACTACCCTAATGCTGTTATAGTAAGTGGGCTAGCGTATGGTATTGATGCCATTGCACACCGTGCAGCACTAGAGTATGGACTCCGCACAGTAGCGGTATTAGCTCATGGACTAAATCAAATGTACCCGAGCTCACACCGTGACCTAGCAAAAACCATACTTGCTAAAGGTGGAGCATTAATCACCGAGTTTACATCTCTAAGTGAAATAAACAAGGCGAGCTTTTTGCAGCGCAACCGTATAATTGCGGGGCTCTCAACAGCTACCTGCATGATGGAATCACCACTACGAGGCGGCTCGCTAGCCACTGCAAACCTAGCTGACAGTTATAACCGTGAGGTATTTACTATTCC
>CAMQVM010000045.1 GCA_947038135.1 uncultured Rikenellaceae bacterium | reverse complement strand
AAACCATACCTAAATAGTTGATAATAAGTATATTTTAGGTTTTGCGAATCGCCATATGTAGCCTCATTTATATTGTAATATAACTTAGTTCTACAACAGTTTCATAATGTGTTTGACGCTTGCGAGGAATATAAGTTATTATAATATATATATTTATTTTAGCAGTTAATTGCATCTATTTGTAATGTTTTTAATTAAATATTGAAATATTTGACATTATTTTTGGTAAAATGTATATTTATTGTATCTTTGCTTTATAAAAATACTACTTATGAGTTTATTACTACATAAAATAAAGGTTATTTCACAAAATTTCAAGTTATGTTTGAATGATGCACCACTATGCGTACTGGTTAATCAAATTACCGTGTGTGTACAAAAAATATTCCACAATAGAGCTAAACTCTATTGTGGAATATTTTTGTTTCAGGTATTTAATAATGAGTATTCACACCCACATTGTGGAGCTAAGCTCCATTATAGGGTGTTTTTGTTTTATCCATTTTTACAATTTTCATCTAGTTAACACAATTCAACACCCCAAAGAAGAGGGGTTAATTATTTATCAACCTAATTTTTTATTATGAAAAAAAATTACAAAATGTTGTCAAGGTTTACTCGTTATGGATGCGTTTTAGCAATCGCCCTTACAAGTACATCAGTGACAGGAGCGTTAGCAAGCCCGCTAACAACATCTCTAACAGAGTCAAAGTCTCAACAGAAATTTACGGAGGTAGATTTCAAAGTTCTTGATTCAAACAAATCTCCAGTTATTGGAGCTGTTATTTACCTCAAGTCTAATGAAAATGTGGCTACGTTTACAGACATTGAAGGAATTGCAAAGCTTAAACTTCCTGAAAATGCGGTTGTTAAAGTGATGTACACTGGTAAATCTACTCAAGAGATAAATGTAGGCACTAAATCGCTGGTTGTGGTAACACTAGCCGATGAGTCGCTTGTAATTGGCGAAGTAGTAGTTGTAGGTTACGGTAAGCAGAAAAAAAGCGGTGTTGTAAGTTCTATCAACACAGTCTCTGCTAAAGAGATAAAGTTGCCAACTCGTAACCTAACAAACAACCTTGCAGGTCAAATGGCAGGAGTTATTGCTATTCAGCGTAATGGCGAGCCTGGTTACGATGATGCACAGTTTTTTATTAGAGGTGTGAGTTCATTTGCAGGTGGAACATCTCCGCTTGTGCTTGTTGATGGTGTGCCACGCTCAATGAGTGATGTAGGAGTAGATGAAATTGAAACTTTTACTGTTCTGAAAGATGCATCTGCTACTGCTGTTTATGGAGCAGAGGGTGCTAATGGTGTTGTGCTTATCACTACTCGCAGGGGTAAGATTGGTAAGCCTGTAATTCAGTTTAATGCTGAGTTTGGTATATTATCTCCTACAAGAGTGCCAGAATTTATGGGTGCTGGTGACTTTATGGATGGCTACAACGAGGCACGCTGGAATGAGGGTGTTTCTCCGCAGTGGTCGCAAGAGCAGATTGACCTTCACCGCTCTGGTGTTGATCCTGATCTTTATCCAGACACCAACTGGATGGATATGATGAAAGAGAACACAACCAATCAACGCTATAATATCAGCTTTAGAGGTGGTACTGAAAAGACACGTTATTTTGTTGCAGGTTCGTATTACTCTGAAGATGGTATCTTTAAAAGTGAGTCTGAAGATTACAACTCAAATATTGGACTTAACAGGTACAACCTACGCTCAAACATCGATATTGATGTAACTGAGTCTACACTTCTGCGTGTAAATATTTCAGGGCAATATATTGAGTCTAACTACCCAGGAACAGGTACGCAAGGTATCTTTGATAGAATGGTAACAACGCCTCCAAACTTGTTTCCAATGGTTTACAGCGATGGCACTATTGCTGCTCACCCTCGTAGAGCGGGTAGTCGTGATAACCCATATAACTTATTGATGAACTCAGGCTATGCAAAAGAGTGGAGAACCATGCTTCAAACAAAGATTGAATTGGAGCAGAAGCTAAATTTTATATCTAAAGACCTAAAGCTACGAGCAGCTGTAAGTTATGATGCAGATATGACATTCTCTACTAAGCGCACCAAAACTGAGACTCAGTACCACATGATAGGTCGTGAAGAGGACAACACTCCTATTTACAAAGAGATATACTCTGGTACTGATGTGTTAGGAATGGAAAACGGAAGTAATGGACAAAAAAGAATATATATCGAGGCGGCATTAGATTATGCTAAAACATTTAAAGATGTACATGATTTCAGTGCATTGCTACTATACAACCAAAAAGATCAACAAAAACATGACAACTCGCTACCTTTTAGAAAGCAAAATATTGTAGGTCGTGCAACATATAGCTATAACTCAAGATATAATGTAGAGGCTAACTTTGGTTATACTGGCTCAGAGTCTTTTGCTGAAGGTTATCGTTTTGGTCTCTTTCCTGCTATTGGAGCAAGTTGGGTTATCACTAACGAGAAGTTTATCAAAGGCTCTCAATTTAATAAGATAGTATCTAACCTTAAAATTAGAGCCTCTTATGGATTGACTGGTAACGACCAAACTGGTGGAGATCGCTTTTTATATAGAGGAACAATGAATCAAGAGGCTGGCGGCTTTGACATGGGCTGGGGATCAGGCGGTGGTCGTGGCGGTAGCGGAAAAGGAGTTGTAGAGTCTCGTTTTGCTGCTCCTTACCTAGCTTGGGAGACTGAAGAGAAGTTTAATGTGGGTATAGACATTGCTCTGTTAAACAATATGTTTGATGTGACTGTTGACGCATTTGATAATACTCGTACAGATATCCTACTTCAGCGTCGTACAGTTTCATCTGTTACAGGATTCAACCAGATGCCTTGGCAAAATTTTGGTGTTGTGCGTAATAAAGGTATTGATGCTAGCTTTAGCTACCGTCAGTCATTTGGTGATTTCCGCCTATCTGCAAGAGGAACTTTCACTTTTGCACGCAACGAAATTATTGATTATGACGAGGTACCACAGAAGCACGACTGGATGAATGTTACAGGAACACGTTTAAACGAGAAGAACCTATATATTGCTGATGGTTTCTATGGCTACGAAGATTTTAATATTACTGGCGAGGGAATTGACCGTGATTATGAGCTTAAAGAGGGAGTTGTAGGCTCTGGTCTTTCAGGAAACTTACGTCCTGGTGATTTAAAATATAAAGATGTAAATGGCGATGGTACTATCAATAACTACGACATGGTACGTTCAGGTGATCCTGATGTTCCTGAGATCGTTTATGGCTTTGGTTTCTCTTTAGATTATAAGGGTATATATGCAAGTGTGTTCTTTCAAGGAGCAGACAACACCTCTATGATTATCTCACCTTATAGCTTTATGCCTTATGTAGGTAGTGTTGATGAGGCCTCTGCACGTCAAATTGCAGTAGGTAACCGCTGGTCAGACCAAGGTATTGACGGAGGTACTGTTACTCCACTAGAGAATCCGCTACTTCCACGTCTACGTACAACACAGTATGATCATAACCTTGTTAACTCAACCCATTGGCAGAGAGACGCATGGTTTTTGCGTCTTAAAAATGTAGAGTTAGGTTACAACCTTCCAAAAGCAATGCTTTCTAAGGTGAACATCGGTTCAGCTCGTATATTTGTTCAAGGGCACAACCTAATGGTATGGGATGATATTAAACTTTGGGATCCAGAATTAGGTGGCGGAAAAGCTGGTCTTGCCTACCCTATATCATCTTCAGTAACATTCGGATTGGAAATGTCATTTTAAGGCATTCTAAACATTTTATTAATTGATTAAAGAAAAAGTGATGAAATATATATATAAAAACATAAAATATGCCTTTGTAGGTCTGCTTGCAATGCAGGCAGTATCGTGCAGCTTCCTTGATGTATCAGATCAACTTGCTAGTGAGTTGACAATTGAGGAGGTATTTGATAATGTTGGTTACACAAAGAGGTTTCATGCCAATATCTTCTCTTATACACCTGATATGTCATTCATAACAGTAAATGGTAGTTATACTAACATTAGTGGTTTGGGTAACCCTTGGGGGTCGGTATCTGACGAACTTAAGGGAGCTCATTTTAATGTAAAAAACCTACCTACTTCGGGTTACAATGCTTCAAATGCAACGCTTACTCGGTGGGGGTTGTACAAGGCTATACGTCAAGCTCACCTATTTATGTATCATGCTAAATCAATTATGCCTAGCGGTGATTTTACTGCACAGCTTACTGAAAGCGAGATTGCTAGCATGAAAGCAGAAGCACGATTTTTAATCGCATACTACCATTATCTACTATTTGAACTATATGGACCTATTCCAATCGTTACAGAGGCAGTAGATCCTGGTTCTGAAGACCTTGACTTTGAGCGTGCGTCTATGGATGAGTGTATAGCATTTCTTGACAAGGAGTTTAAAGAGGTTGCAGATCAACTAAAAGATGAGGAGTTAAATGACGATCGTAAGTCTATCCCTACAAAGGGTGTTGCACTAGCTATGCGTGCTAAAATGTGGCTTTTTGCTGCTAGTAAGCTCTACAATGGTGGTTTAGCTGAAGCTAATGGTGGCATGACAACATCTACTGGCAAGCCTTTGTTTCCTGCTTACGATGCTTCTAAGTGGCAGAGTGCTAAGTTAGCATACGACGATTTTCATAACTTTGCGAGTGGTAAGTTTGCGCTACACCGTGTATATCCTACATGGAATGGTGGCGACTACTCAGCAGATGAATCATTGTACCAATCAATGAAGGCGATGCCTGGTGGAAACAAAGAGATAGTGTGGGCTACTGCTAAAAACTCAAATGGCTCAGTTGATGGCGAGGGAACATTTAGACGTACAACCCCAGCAAACCTTGGAGTGCAAGGGTTTCCTAGCGTTGGACCTCTACAAGAGCTTGTTGATGACTTCTTTATGAGCGATGGTTTGAGTATCGAAGATTCTCCACTATATGACAAAACCGAACAACTTACAAAGCCTCTAACGCAAGAGATGTGGAACCGTAATACTGATAAAGACAGAACACAAACAGTTACTTTTACTGACAATGTAAACAGTATGTATGTTGATCGTGAGCCACGTTTCTATCGTGTTGTTGTGTTTCAAGGAAAAAGATGGCAGATAGAGAACAAAATGTGTGTGTTTTATAAAGATGGCGATAACACAACTGATGGCATTGGTGGTGCTGAAGGTAAAGCTCACTTTATAGCTAAGGGCGATAACTACACCTATACAGGCTACTCTTATTTCAAGCCATACGATATGCAGATGTATCCACGAGGCACTTCTCCACGTTCTCCTGAGATCTTCCAGCCTAATATTCTTATTAAATACTCTGAGATGCTACTTATTGGTGCAGAGATATTAAATGAGGCAACTGATGGCGGTGATGCACGTATATATGACTTCTTAGATGATGTTCGTAGCCGTGCAGGCATCCCTATCTTAAGAGATATTAAGCCAGGCATGAATAAGGAGCAGTTGGCTAAAGCTATACGTGATGAAAAACGTATTGAGATGATTGGTGATGGATGTCGCTACTTTGATGTTCGTAGATGGATGTTAGCTACAACTGATGGTTATAAGCAGGGTGGCAAAGTTCATGGTATGGATATGTATGCTGATATTGATAAGTTTCATACAAGAACAGCATTTGAAGATCGTGTATGGGATAATGCAATGTACCTATATCCAATTCCACAAGATGAAATTCAGAAATCTAAGAAGCTGATCCAGAACCCTGGCTGGTAATAGACAATGTAATATTGAGCGCTGCAAAACTAAAGTTTTGCAGCGCTTTTTTTCGTAATGTAGCTATTCAATATAAGCCATCTTTTTAGGCAACTCTAAAGTATCGACCTTTGCACCATAAAAAAATGATTATTCAATTGAAAGTAATAGCTTCGTATTGAGTTTAGCAAGCTGAAAAATCTCAAAAAGCCATGATGCTCGGGGTGATTTCCCTACATCATGGCTTTTTTTGCATGAAATAACAATATAGTGATAAATCACCTATAAGTATGCTAGAAATAAGTATGCTAGAAATAAAGATGCTTATATAGGATGCTCACAACTTTCCACACTTTCTGCCCCCACCCTCTCAAGAGCCTTGCGAACAATGTAAAACAAAAAAAACGCTCTGAGCAATCTCAAAACGTTTTTTGTGGGAGTACATGGATTCGAACCAAGGACCCTCTGCTTGTAAGGCAGATGCTCTGAACCAGCTGAGCTATACTCCCTTCTTTATTTCGATACAAAAGTAATACAAAATATATTAACTTCCAAATTTTTTTTCATTTTTTTTCAAAAAACACAAAATAATCACATTTTACAGATAAATATTCAAATATAATTTTTATGCTAGATATTTTATACTACATTTGCAGTTAACAATTTATAGTATTAACATAAAAACAATTTGCTTGATATTTGCATAAACAGATAAAGACGTATAAGAAACAGCTATACAACAGTAATGACATTTTAAATTAATTACAATATATGAAAAGAACAATCTTACTATTTACACTACTTTTCGGAGCAATTGATGGTGCAATAGGACAACAAAAAGGCGTGCCTCTCACCTTTGAGAATGCGATTGATATCGCAATGGCGCACAACAAACAGATTGATATCAACTTTTACAATGAGGAGATAAAACTGAAGCAGAAGAAAGTTGCTGCCTCGCTTCGCTCTCCGACAATCAGCTTAAGTGCCTCTATTGTGCATTTAGCAGATGATATTGTAGCTTTTGATTTCAATGAGTATAAACCTATGGTTGCAGGTCTACTGCCATCATCTGGAATACAGCTGCCTGAAAACTTAGTGACAAAATTTATGAATTCAGACTGGAGTCACACGTTCCAAGAGCAAAACTTTGCAACAGTAGGCGTCACTGCTACCATGCCAATATTTATGGGTGGAAAGATAAACGCAGCAAATGAGGCCGCTAGAATAGAGATAACAGCGCAGAATGTTGTGTCGCAACAGAAGCTCAGTGAGCTTTACAGTGAGGTTGTAGAGAGATACTACGGCTTAGCATTGGCACTACAAGTAGTCGAAGTACGAAAAAAAGTTCACGAGGGTATGCAACAACACCTTAGCGATGCTATCAGACTGGAACGCAGCGGAATGATCTCTAAAGTAGACAGGTTACATATTCAGGTAAAAGTGTCTGAAGCAGCTTCAGAGCTCCAAAAGGCTCAAATGGTGATTAACACGCTTCATAGTGCACTGTCTGCATCACTTGGCAAGAACGGCAATTATACTCCTATAAGTCAAATGTTTGTATTGTCAAACTTTGGTGATCTGGGCACTTATCAAGCCATGTCAATGGAAAATAACTACCAATTAAAGCAGGTAGATATGAAACAGAAGTTAGCTCATCAATCTCTTAAGGCAGAAAGAGCAGCATACTATCCTCACATAGTGGCAATGGGTGGTTATGATGTATATAACTATCAATTAACAAACCTAGCTCCTAAGTGGGTTGTTGGTGCAGGTGTAAAGTTTACTATCTTTAATGGTCTTAACCGTGAGTTTAAGGTCAGCACTGCAAAATCGACTATTAAAATGGTAGAGGCAGTGAAGAGCAAGGCTATAACAGATATAGGAGTGCTTGTTGAAAAGCAGTTCAACGAGGTGGCTATGTCATATCAAAATTTCATGATGAGCGAAGCAACAATAGAGTTTGCTACCGAGTACCTACGAGTTAAAAACTTAGCGTTTAAAGAGGGAAGTGCTACTGCAACCGACGTAACTGATGCAATACTAAACCTATCTAAAGCAAAAATTGACAGGTTGAACTACGCTTATAACTTCGACAAACAGTTGGCAAAGCTGCTAGAAAGCTGCGGAGACAGCTTTCGCTTTTCGCAAATCAAGAACAAACCAAGCACCACAATTATAGACTGAAAATAGAGATAATAAAAGTTAAAAATTAATTATATGAAAAAGAATAAAAATATAGTAACAGTAATTATCATTGTACTTGTATTAATTGCAGCAGTGGTATTTATTTCGAGATATATGTCTCGACCTCAACAAATAATCCTTCAAGGTGAGGCAGTAGCGCAATCTTACAAAGTGTCATCTAAGCTTGTTGGCAGGGTCGATTCACTAGCAGTAAAGCTAGGCGACAATGTCAAAAAAGGTGATTTTCTTTTCAGTCTTTCAACTCCTGAGGTAGATGCTAAAATGCAACAGGCAAAAGCGATGCTTTCGGCTGCTGGAGCACAAAGCCAAATGGCTAAGCAGGGGTTACGTCCCGAAGAGATACTTGCAGTGCAGAGCCTATATCAAAAGGCTGTTGCAGGGTTGAAGCTTGCAGAGTCGACCTATGAAAGGGTGAACACTCTTTATAATGAGGGTGTGTTGCCAGCGCAAAAATATGATGAGGCACTAGCTAACCTTGATGCCATGAAAAGCAATGTAGAGGCGGCAAAAGCGCAGTTTATAATGGCTAAAGATGGTGCTAGGGTTGGTGACAAGCAGGCAGCTGCGGCACTTGTACAGAAGGCTAAAGGCGGAGTTGCAGAGGTTCGCTCTTACCTTAACGATGCCACTCAATATGCGCAAATCAATGGCGAGGTGTCGAGTGTGATAGCTGAAAAAGGAGAACTAGTAAATGCTGGCTACCCTATTATATCGCTTATAGACCTAGATGATATGTGGTTTTCATTTAATATAAAAGAGAGTTATTTACCAATGATAAGAGAGAACCAAATTATATCTGTTAAGATTCCAGCATTAGCTAAATCGATAGATGTGAAGGTCTATTATATAGCGGTGCAGGCGCAGTATGCTACATGGACAGCTACACGTGCCGACGGAGAGTTTGATATCCGTACTTTTGAGGTACGTATGCGACCTGTAAAAGCACAAAAAGGTCTTAGACCAGGTATGTCAGCATTAATTGATTGGAATAGCATATAATATAAGAAATATGATAGCTAATAGTAATAAAACTACTCTTAGGAGTAGTTTTATTACTATTAGCTATCATATTTCTTATATTA
>CAMQVM010000044.1 GCA_947038135.1 uncultured Rikenellaceae bacterium | reverse complement strand
ATTAGGCATTTCTCGTGTTGATTCGTTAAATACTACATCACCATCGTTATCTTCATCATCAAAATCACTATAATCATCATCTTCATCATTATAATCATCATCAAAATCATCATGTGGTAATTCGTTACCTTCTTTTGCTTGTCGTGCAGTTTTTGACTTTATCACAATACTAAATATAGCTACTGAAATAGCTATAACTACTGGTAATACTTCTGTAAATTCCATAATACTAATAATTTAAAGTAAATAATTTATTCATCATACTTATGTATGTAGTCTATTCCCTTTATAGATGATATCTTATCCATTATGTTTTTCAGATCTTCATCATTTTTAACATAAAGAGAGATATTACCATCAAAGATACCATCATGACTGTCAATCTTTATCTTTCTGATATTTACGTTCATGTGCTTTGTAATTGCTATAGATAAGTCAAGTAGTATTCCCATTCTATCGCTTCCGCTAATCATTATATGTGATAAATAAGACATCACCTTTTCAGAAGACCATGTAGTGGGAACAATAGAATCACCATGACGTGATGCCTCTCGTAGTGCCTCAGGACAACTCTTTTTATGCACAATAATAAGATTACTACCTGGCTGCTTAAAGCCTATTACATCATCGCCAGGAGAGGGAAAACAACACTCTGAGATCTTATGCTCATCACTATCACTACCCTTGTTTGCTCCTAAAAGCTTAAGTGTATTATTGAACTGCAAAGACCAATACTTAACAATTTTACTTGTAGCGCTACTTCTAACAACAACACCAAGGTCATCTAAGGTAATAACACCCATAGCAAGTTTACTGTAAAACTCATCTTTATATGCGCAATTATATGCAGGTAATACCTTCTTAAAGAGCGATCTACTTGGTTTTATTCCTTGATTTTTTATTGCTAGCTCAAATATTTCTTTGCCCGTGTTAAGAGTGCCTTGAATATCGGTTTTAAAATAATTCTTGATATGCTGCTTTGCCTTTGCAGTAAAAACCTTATTCATCCACTCTACTTTTGGAGTGGCGTTATTAGATGTCAGTATCTCTACTTGATCACCGCTCACCAACTCGGTATATAGAGGTTGTATTTTGTAATTTATCTTTGCACCAATAGCTTTATTACCTATACTTGAGTGTATATCATAGGCAAAGTCTAGAGCATTTGCACCTTTAGGCATTGTTTTAGTTTCACCCTTTGGAGTAAACACCACCACCTCAGAGCTATATAGATTTAGATGAAACTCATCTAAAAACTCAACAGCGTTATTAGTAGAGCTATTTAACGCATCACGTACCTCTTTTATCCACTTGTCAAGCTCACTTTCTACTTTGCCTCCCGAAAACTCTTTATATTTCCAGTGTGCAGCAAAGCCCTTTTCAGCGATCTCATTCATTCTTTCTGAACGGATTTGAACCTCAGCCCAGCGCCCTCGTGGTCCCATAACAGTGCAATGTAGCGCCTCGTAACCATTAGCTTTAGGAATATTTATCCACTCTCTAAGCCTGTCAGGACGTGGTTTATATAACTCTGTAATGATTGAGTATATATGCCAGCATTGTGCTTTTTCAGGAATTATATCTAAAGGCTTAAAGATGATACGAATAGCAAAAAGGTCGTAGACCTCTTCAAGACTAATCTGCTTTCGCTGCATCTTTTTCCAGATAGAATATATAGATTTTATTCGTCCTGTTATTTCATAATCTACGTTAGCCGCTTGCAGCTTCTCAGCAATTGGCTCGGTAAGCATACTTATATACCCTTCACGCTCCGATTCTGTTTCAGCAAGTTTCTCAGATATCTGTTTGTAGTCCTCTGGAAAATTGTATTTAAGGCTTAAATCTTCAAGCTCACTTTTTATTTTATAAAGACCAAGCCTATTAGCCAAAGGGGCAAATAGATACATGGTCTCGCTAAATATTTTAACCTGCTTTTTTTGTGTCATCGAACCAAGGGTTCGCATATTATGCAGGCGGTCGGCTAACTTGATGATTATCACCCTGACATCGTTTGAGAGAGTGAGTAGCATCTTCTTAAAATTCTCTGCTTGTTGAGATATCTCTGTAGAGCAATCTGTTGCAGCTTTCATTTTAGTAAGACCATCTACCATCTCTGATATCTTCTTACCAAAATGCCTCTCGATATCTTCGACACTAAAGTCGGTATCTTCAACAACATCGTGTAGAAGAGCAGCCAAAACAGACTTTACGCCTAGCCCAATCTCCTCTACAGCAATACGTGCCACAGCAATAGGATGAACAATATAAGGCTCACCTGATTTGCGTCTTACACCATAGTGCGCTTCATTTGCAAACTTAAAGCCTCGGATGATTTTGTCTCTATCATCGTCACGCTTATATATATCCAAAGAATCACAAATAGATAATAACTCCTCAAACCTCTCTTGAATTATAAGATCATCTTTTGCTGTAAACATATTATTTTTTCTTTTCTATTTGCGAGAAAGCAGCTCTTGCCTTAGTCTCGATCTCATCACACAACTCTTTATTACCTTGAAGCAGTGTTTTCACGTTCTCTCTACCCTGTCCAAGCTTTTGATCTTCATACGAATACCATGAACCGCTTTTCTTGATGATATCTGCATCTGTTGCAATATCAATAATCTCGCCAATTAATGAGATACCCTCACCGTAAATCATATCAAACTCAGCACGTCGAAATGGTGGAGCCATCTTATTTTTAACAACCTTGACCCTTGCACGTGAACCAAGCTGATCCTCACCATCTTTAATAGGTGTACCCTTGCGGATATCTAGGCGGATACTTGCATAAAACTTTAGTGCATTACCTCCAGTGGTTGTTTCACTTGGTCCGTAGCTATTACCTCCAATCTTCTCTCTTAACTGATTGATAAATATACATATAGTACCTGATTTACTAACTGCACCAGTTATTTTACGTAGTGCTTGTGACATCAAACGAGCCTGTAAAGCCATTTTAGCCTCGCCCATCTCGCCATCGATCTCGGCCTTTGGCGTAAGTGCTGCCACCGAGTCAATAACTATAATATCTACTGCACTAGAGCGGATTAGCACCTCAGTAATTTCAAGTGCCTGCTCACCATTATCGGGCTGTGATATAAGAAGGTTATCGATATCTACACCTAACTTTTGTGCATAAAACCTATCAAAAGCGTGCTCTGCATCAATAAATGCTGCTATGCCTCCTAGCTTTTGCGCCTCAGCGATTGCATGAATCGCAAGAGTTGTTTTACCCGATGACTCAGGTCCATAGATTTCAATGATACGCCCTTTTGGGTAACCTTTGATACCTAATGCCTCATCTAGTGCTATCGAACCTGTTGGTATAACAGGAATGTTTGCATCTACATTTTGGTCGCCCATCTTCATGATAGAACCCTTACCATAATCTTTTTGTATCTTGTCCATCGCTGCACCTAGCACTTTCATTTTGTCTGCAAGGTTGTCTGTCTGCGGAGATGTCTTTTTCTTTGCTGCTTCTGCCATTATCTTATTTTTCTAAAATTTCTAAAATTTGCTCATAATGAGCTTTTGTTTTTACTTTATCTATGATATGCGTAACAACGCCATTTTCAATAATAAATGTTTTACGAATAATACCCATATAGGTTTTACCCATAAATTTTTTCTCACCATAAGCACCATAAAGTGTCCCAACGCTATTATCTTCATCAAGAAGAAGTGGGAATGACAAAGTGTTTTTATCGGCAAAGCGGATATGTGATGATGCTGTTCCTCCACCAACTCCAAACACCTCAAAACCCAATGCTTGAAGCTCACTGTAACCATCTCTAAGAGAGCAAGCCTCAGCTGTACAGCCTGGTGTGCTATCTTTAGGATAGAAAAATAGAATTATTTTACTAGATGATTTCTCTGTAAAATCTTTGCCTTGTGCATCTTTAAGGTTGAAGTGTGGTGCTGTTGCACCCTCTACTAAACCCGTTGCTGTTATATCATTCATAAAAATATCGATAAAATTATTACTCAAAGGTAATAAAATTATCGATATTTTAAAATAAATTTACATATAATTTTCATGTGAAAAATCATATCGCTTATATATATAGACTAAACGAACTCTAATTCTCCAAAAAACTCTGTTAAATGGAAGTTTGGCGTAGCATTATCAATAGGTTGCCAAGAGATAAAATGTGGTTTTGTAAGATTGTCTCCACACTTATATAAATTAGCTGTTGCCTTTAAACCCGACAATGTTTTGAGTTTATGAGCAAACAACGCCTCTTTAGGTATCTCTAAAGTTATATCCCAGTTGCAATTTTGCTTTTCATCGAAGTTTTCATAGCCTAATGATGGTGTACGTTTAATAAGCAACATCACCTCTTTTTCAGCACGACAAGCATTGTTTTTATCTTGACGAAATCCGACTAGCCCTTTTCCGATAGCTGTAAATTCAAAATTGTAATAGCCACTATCATCAAGCTTCAAAAAAAATTCAACGCATGAATCAGTCCACACCTCACCGTTATCTGACTCTACCTTAGCAAGCGTATATCGCTCACTTACTGTATAATGCAGATAAATGGTATCGCCATCATGAAACATACTAAAATTCACCTCTGGCTTATCAGGAAATTCTGAACTCCAATTCACACAACCAATATTTACTTGGTCTGCGTGGTTAAATAGAGCCTTAACATCATCACTGGTTTGCGGCTTATCGATTCTTAATACTAGCATAATAGAGCCTATTTTTTATATTGTGCATACTCTTTAGTAACCACCTCATTCATCTGGCTCATGTTTGCCTCGATAGATTGAAGAAGCTTATATTGTGCTCGTGTGCGATCGATGTTATGCTCTGGATATTTGATACGGTAGTAAGTATCACCCATGATGTAATCCATCAAAAAGCGAAGAACCTGCTCATAAGTGATATATTTTGCTGAAAAAGCAAGATACTCTACCTCAGCCTCTGTCAAGAAGCTAGCAGCCTCAGATAGATATCCTTGAGTATATCCTGCAAACATAGCCATATCCATATTTACATTATCAAGGTTTTTATCATCTTCAGCACCTGTATTTGTAACATAACGTATAGCATCTCCGAAATCATTCAAACAGATGCTACCTAGCACAGTGTCAAGGTCAATAACACAAAGAACGTTTCCTTTAGTATCAAAAAGAATATTATTGATTTTAGTATCATTATGAGTAACACGCTTAGGAATAACTCCACCCTCTACAAGAGTCCAGAATTTAGACATCTCCTCACGACGATCTTCGATCCAAGCGATCTCAGCAGCTAAATCTTTTACTCTGCCTGCTGCATCGTTTTTGATAGCCTCGTCCCATTGATTAAAGCGAAACTTAATGTTGTGAAACCCTGGAAGGATATCTACAAGTTGGCTGCTATCAAAATCTGACAACTGCTTCTGAAACTTACCAATACCTTTACCTCCTTGATATGCAAGCTCTGGAGTATCTGCTGCCTCGTAAGCAATAGTATCTTTCACAAACAAACAAGCTGCCCAGTACTCACCATCTTCTGTTTGGTGGTAAAGTTTACCATCTTTTGCAAGAGTTATAGTTAAAGCCTCACGTAGAGGGTCACCACCATTCTCTACTACTTGTGCTTTGATATGATTTGTTACTAGCAATATGTTATTCATCATTGCTGGCACATCAGTAAAGATTTTTTTATTCTTGCGTTGAAGAATATATTTCTCACCATTATTTTCAGTCTCAATAATAAAGGTATCATTGATAAAACCTTCGCCCATTGGCTTAACTTCTTTCACTACTCCCTCAATAACAAAGGCTTCTGCAATCTCACTTAAATTGTAATTCATAATCTTACTTTTATTTTATTATTATTATAATTGTCTAAAAACATTAAATTTCGTTACTTTTATAACTAATTTTATGCAAAGATAATAAACTTAAAGTAAAAACAATGAAAAAATGTAATATCTTTGTAACAAAATTAAAAATAAATATAAAAACAATATGAATATATCTTGGTTAGACATTAACTCTTCTTACTCACACTCGTCGCTGGCACTGCCTGCAATTGAGGTGTGTAAAAAAGAAAACGAAAATATTTGGAGCGTTATAAGCGCCACAATTAATAGCGATATATACCTAATTACAAAAGAGATATACTCTCAAAAGCCCGATGTTATAGCTGCCACACTTTGGCTATTTAACCACGAAGTGACAATAAAGGTTTGTAGAAGAATTAAAGCCTTACTTCCAAAAACAACCATAATTTTAGGTGGTGCTGAATTTAATGGCGATAATAACACTTTTTTAGAGAAAAATGATTTTATTGACTGCGTATTTAGAGGTGAAGGTGAACAAATGTTTCATCAATGGCTAAAAAGCTATAACGACTCATCGCAATGGAGTGATATAACTGGTTTGTGCTATCTTGATGCTAAAAGTAAATATAAGGATAACGGAAAAGCAAAGATTGATAACTTTGATACCTTACCATCTCCTGAAGAGAGCTCTTTTTTTAACTTCGACACCCCTTTTGTGCAGATAGAAACCTCACGAGGGTGTTTTAATAGCTGCACCTTTTGTGTGAGTGGTGCAGATAAGCCCGTACGATCGCAATCGCTTGAGAAGATTGAGAAGAGGTTGTCTCTTATATCATCAAAAGGAATAAAAGATATTAGGGTGCTAGACCGCACCTTTAACTTCTCCTCTTCAAGGGCGATAGAGATGTTTGAGATGTTTAAACACTTTCCAGACATGAATTTTCACCTAGAGATACACCCTGCACTGCTAACTCCCAAAGTTAAGGAGGCACTTACAAAGATGCCTAAAGATATGCTACACCTTGAGGCTGGAATGCAAAGCCTAAAAGATGAGGTGTTGATTGCATCAGGGCGCAAGGGAGAGAACAGCATGGCTATTGAAGGAGTTAAATTTTTATGCTCACAAACAAATTTTGAGACTCACACCGACTTGATAGCAGGGCTTCCAAACTACACCCTAGCGCAGATAATATTGGATGTAAAGACACTGTCAAGTTTAAATGCTGGAGAGATACAGCTTGAACTTCTAAAGCTTCTTCCAGGCACAAAAATGCGCAATGATGCTGAGATATTAGGTATACAATATGCCACCGATACCCCTTATGAGGTGTTACAAACCCCCCATATAACAATTGATGAGCTTAATATATCTCGCCTGCTATCTAAAATGATAGATAAGTTTTATAATGCTAAAGGGTGGCAAAATATTACCCGTAGGCTAATTAATGAGAATGATGATTTTTTAGAAAATTTTTTATATCACCTTATTAATATAGATAGGTTAGAGCAGCCACTATCATTAGAAAAGAGAGGGTCACTACTCTATTTATACTGCAAAGAACACTACCCTAGCTACTTAACAGACATATCACTACAATGGATATCTAATGGTATGTCACTAAAGAGAGAGGAGGCTGGTGATGTAGTGAAATTATCTATTAATGAGCTACCTAAACACCTAAAAGAGGATAGTAATATTCGCTACTATAAGCTTTTGGGCGATAAAAATTATGTTATAGGGTTTGATAGGTCTAAGAATCACAGCCAACCTGAGCTTATAATTGAGCTAAAATAAAAGCTCATATTAAAGCTCATATAACAGATCGCACAAAGCTCACAAAAGTGATATTATGAAATGAAAACACCACCTAAACAATATAATTAATATTTTTATCGTATAAAAACAGTAATATTAATATTTTTTTACTACCTTTACATAATTATTAATCTTTAACTTACAAAAATATGAAAAAGATACTACCAATTTTACTATTAACCTCTAGCATCTACTCTTGTGGTGATGGCACGACACACCATGAGGTTTTTAGTGATGTAATGGCAACAAAGCTTGCCTCAGGGGTTACAGAGCTACAAATATCAAAGCTTGCAAACAATGATATCAAAGAGCTAGCTACATCGCTATATAGCGACAGCTACTCAACAGATTATCGTGTGGCAAAATACAAAGCATACCTATCGCCTTCAGAGCTTGGACGTCAGCTACATATAGGTAACGGTTATTCAAACTTTGAGGGCATGACAGGTATATACCTTGAAGAGGGAACTCAGTCGATTATTGTAGATAACTTAGTAAAGGGTAAAAAAGTAACTGTTGTTGTTCCTGACTGGAACAGAAGAGCACCTGAGGGCGTAGAGCCTACAAAAGATCCTAATGGCTGGGGTGTAAAAAGAGAGGTATATAAGATAAAAAATGGACTTAATGTATTAGATATTAAAAAGTCGGGATTAGCGTATATCTACTACTACTCTAATACTCCTGAGGTAGAGAATGAGATATCTGTACACTTCCTTAATGATAAGGTTAACGGTTACTTCGATATCACTAAAAATAACAATGCCGATTGGGATAACCTCCTTAAAAATGCTGTGTATCCTATAATTGATGCTAAAGGACGAAACTCACAAATTGTATATCCAGTAGAGGCATGTGTAAAATATGCCGCAGGACGAGGTGTTGAGCTTCTGTCAAGCTACGACTCACTAGTAACAAGACAGCACCGATTTATAGGATTAGAGAAGTATAATAAAGTTCCTAACAATCGTATTTTAGCACGTGTAAACTACAACTACTATATGTTCCGTGACCAAGATGGTGTAGCATACAATGGCACTAATCCAGGTTATGCGATGCACATGGTTGCAAATCCAGATGTTGTAATCAGCGGCGACCCTTGTTGGGGTTTTAGCCATGAGGTAGGACACGTACATCAGCTACGTCCATTTCTAAACTGGGGAGGTCTAGGAGAGGTGAGTAACAATATCGTTACTATGTATGTTACACGCTCATTTGGTGTTGACAGCCGCCTATCAAAGCAAGGCAACTATAAAAAATCACGTGAGAGCATTATCGACAAAAAGATATCGTATCTTCAAGATGGTGATGTATTTAATAGATTAGTCCCTTTTTGGCAGCTAGAGTTGTACTTCTCACAAAATGGACATAAAGATTTTTATGCCGACCTACACGAAGAGCTACGTAAAAATGCAAATACTGGTGGTGATAACTGGGGAGACAGAGGCAAAACCAAAGTTGCTGAGTATCAGTTGAACTTTGTTGAAACAGTTTGTAAAGTTGCTAAGGTTGACCTTACCGATTTCTTTGATAAGTGGGGTTTCTTTTATGTTGGTAAGTTTGAGATGAATGATTACGGCAAGTTTACCTACTTGATGACTCAAGAGATGGTAGATGCTACAAAGAAGAAGATTAAAGATATGAATCTTCCTCAACC
>CAMQVM010000043.1 GCA_947038135.1 uncultured Rikenellaceae bacterium | reverse complement strand
TCTCCATCAAAATAGCTATCCATATCATAGTCATACTCGCAGCTTGAAAAGAGAGATACAATGGTTATAAGCAGATAAAATCTTTTCATTATGGTAGAATTTCTTTAGGTATAAGTTTAATAACGGTAGTATCTAAATTGCCATCATAAGGCCGAAAAGATTTAACATAAAATACAAGTTGTCGTTCATCTTTAATATTTTCGGGAATAAGTTTATAGGTCTGTGATAAGTTAATTCCATCTGTTTGATCAGCGTTTCCACTTACGTTATTTATGAAATGTATTTTGTGCCTTGCCGTTGTTTTGGTTGTATCTAACATTATCGGAATCCTGTTGTAATCGGAATCTATCGTGTTTGTAAACACCCCCTTCAATTGAAACTCTTTTACCGTATTATCAACATATATTATGGTGGTATCTTCCAAAAACCTAAACTCTGGAGTACCAATAGGTGGCATAGTATCAAACGAGCTATCTTTTTTGCACGAAAAAGCCACTGTTGATAGAGCAAGGAGTAATGAAGTGTTAATTAATTTTTGGTGGTTCATGATATACAAAAGAATTTAATGGTAATTATTATATTTGTGACAAATATAGTATAAATTATTTAATAAAAATAAATTAATTAATACTCTCATACAAACTCAAGTATAATCTAACTACACTTCGCTTTTACTATTTAGGCATGGTTTTTATTAATAAATTACCCCAAAAACAGAAGATATAGCTGTTTTTTGGGGTAATACAATTTTTATTTACGCTTTTTAAAAAAAAGCGGCGCTCTAAAAGAGCTCGCAAAAAGCACCTACGCACTTTAGGCGCTTGGTGGCTCCCTTCGGGAGCAGGCTAATTCACAAAACCGAGGTTTCGCGAATTACCCTAAATAGTTGAAAATAAGCATATTTACGTTTTGCGAATTGACCTACAATAATAGGTTACAGCCACGAATATCGCTATAATCAATTCGCCCCTCGACTGTAAAGGTATCATCTTCATGTAGCAGCCCTTTATCTTGTGTTTGGATAAATGAGCAAGAGTTTCTATTTGCTAAATCTATAATATTTATACCTCCTCGTCGTCCTCGTGGCAATATCTTAAATGGGTCGCCAAGTGAGCGAATCATTATGTGCATCCATGGTGGGGTGGTGAATAGCCCTTTGCCGTCTGAATACCCTTGCGACATACATTCACACATTCCATACTCTGAGTGTATTGCATCTACTGCTAGCCCCTTGCATAATATATCATGCAGCTCACTGCGTGGAAGCTCTCGCCTGCGCCCTTTCATGCCACCCGTCTCCATCACTATCACGTTGTCGCCTAGGTTAAGGTTGTACTTCTCTACTAGGTCCATAAGAGCAAAGGTTACGCCAAAAAGAAAGGTAGTGCGTGATTTATCTCGTGCCTCTAGCCTCTCTATAAGGTTGTCGTAGTCGTAAAGAAAAAAACCTCCATCGTGGCTCATGTCAATAAGGTGGTTTATCATATATATAAGCGATGACCCCTCTCTTTCAAGGTACGAAGGTAACAGTGCAAATATATTTATCTCTTCAGGGTTACCATAAAACTCTCGAAAACCCTCAACAAATGACTTTTCATATAGTTTAATATCTGCCACATGGTGAAAACTTTGATTTCCTCCTGTTCCGCTGCTCGAAAATATAACATCTTCTTTGTTGGTGCTACTGTATATTTTATGGCTCTTAAAAAGCTCTATCGGAATAAATGGTATCTCCTCTAAAAGTGTCACTTTTAAGGGGTCTACACCTATTAGGGTTAGGTATTCGGCATATGGAGGGCAGTGTTGCGACTGGAAAACAAACTGCTTTAAAGCCTCTTTTTTGAACTCCTCTTTGCTCCTTATTTCTGTAATGTCAATCATTTGTTGAAAATTTTGTGTGATTTTCCTTTTTTATATCTTAAAAAAAGGTACTTTTGTAGTGTAAATATGTTAATGTATATCACAAAAGTATAAAAAATATAGATATGAAAAGTTATAAAGAAGATAAAAGAGTAGTTATGACTCTTGATGCAGGGGGTACAAATTTTGTTTTTTCGGCATATAGAGGGTGTGAAGAGGTTGTTGAACCTATAACAATGCCATCAAATGGTAGTGATTTAAATCTCTGTTTGCAGGGAATGATTAGTGGTTTTGAGGCGATAAAAGCTGCTCTTTCGGAGGAGCCTTCGGCAATAAGCTTTGCTTTTCCTGGTCCTGCCGATTATCCTGCTGGAATTATTGGTGATCTTGCAAACCTTCCTAGCTTTAGGGGTGGGGTAGCGCTTAAAGATATGCTTGAAGATAAATTTTCGTTGCCTGTATTTGTTAACAATGATGGCAATCTTTATGCACTAGGTGAAGCAATGTATGGTTACCTGCCATATATAAATGAAAAGTTAAAAAGCGCTGGAAGCATCAAGCAGTTTAGTAATATCACTGGCTTTACTTTAGGTACAGGTTTTGGCGGTGGTATAGTGTCAAAAGGTAGGTTGCTGCTTGGTGATAACTCTGATTCGGCTGAGCTGTGGTCTATGAGTAACCGTACTAACCCTGAATTAAACATCGAGGAGCTTATAAGTATACGAGCAGTTACACGCAACTACAAAACGCTCACTTCACAACCCGACTCGGCTATTACTCCTAAAGATATATTTCTTATAGCTAAAGGAGAGATGGAGGGTGATAAAACGGCGGCGTTAGAGTCATATAATATGCTTGGTAGAGCTCTTGGCGATGCTTTGGCTAATGTGCTTACTATAACAGATGGTTTAGCTGTTATTGGTGGTGGTGTATCGGCGGCGGCTGAGTTTTTTGCTCCTGCAATGGTGGCTGAGCTAGCTGGTAAGTATAGCAATGGAAACCCTCATATAGCAACAAAAGTGTTTTATTTAGAAGATGAAGAGTCAATGAAAGAGTTTGCAACAGATGTTGTAAGCGAGATAAAAGTGCCATTTTCAGATAGAACAATCACCTACCAATCACATAAACGTCTAGGTATAGGTCTCTCAAAGATAGGTACAGCTGAGGCGATATCTATTGGAGCGTATATCTTTGCAATAGATAAATTAGATTGTGGCGCTGTTTAACACTCTTTGTGCTAACAGCCTACTTTCTTATAAGTTAAATTAAAACTAACCGTAAATAATATAAAGATAAATTATGTTAACAGCAAAAATAAAACGAAAAGAGAATATTGCAGAGTATATTTTATACCTTTGGCAGCTTGAAGACTTGTTTAGAGCCTTAGAGCTTGATGAGGAGAAGATAAAAAAGAGTCTTGTAGATATGCACGATATAGATGATGAGCAGAAAAAGATGTTGCTTTTTTGGTATGTTGATATGGTCAACCTCCTAAAGAGCGAGGGAAAGTCAGATCATGGACACCTAGAGCACACTACTCACCTTATAGGTGAGCTTTATGATCTTCATTTAAAACTACTAAAAAGCGATGCAGGTGTAACCTATGTACCCCTGTTTTTAGAGTTAGCTCCGCACCTTGAGGAGCTTTCAAAGCGTCTTGATGAGAAGAGCAATAATGATATAGAGTTGTGTTTTAGAGCGCTATATGGTGTGATGCTTCAGCGAATGAAGCGTCCCGACCAGTTCGATAAAGATGTATTAGAGTTGATATCACCAGTTATCGCAACACTCTCGCATCTGTTTTTGAAGGTAGAGCGTGGAGAGTTAGATTTATATAGTAAAGCAGAATAATTAGAGATTTAAAAGTTATATAATGTCAGTAGAAGGAGCAAGAAGAGCGGTAACAACCTATCGCCTTAAAGAGATGAAGGCTAGAGGTGAAAAGATATCTATGTTAACAGCGTATGATTACACTATGGCGCAGATTGTTGATAACGCAGGAGTAGATGTTATATTAGTTGGCGACTCGGCAGCAAATGTGCTTGCTGGGTTTCAAACAACCCTACCTATGACTCTCGATCACATGATTTATCATGGTCAATCGGTAACTCGTGGAGTTAAAAAGGCGTTGGTAGTAGTCGATATGCCATTTGGAACATATCAAGGAAATTCACTTGCAGCTCTTGCGTCAGCTATAAGAATAATGAAAGAGACTGAGGCAGACTGTATAAAGCTAGAGGGTGGTAGTGAGGTTTTAGACTCTGTTGAGCGTATACTCACGGCAGGAATACCTGTAATGGGGCATCTTGGGCTTACACCACAATCGATAAATAAATATGGCACTTATGCAGTAAGAGCAAAGGGTCAAGAGGAGGCAGACAAGCTCTTTGAAGATGCGTTGCTGCTCGAAAAAGCTGGATGTTGTGCGGTGGTGCTCGAAAAGATCCCTGCTGAGCTATCTAAAAGGGTGGCCGAGGCGTTAACTATACCAGTTATAGGTATTGGTGCTGGAGGTGATGTTGATGGGCAGGTGCTTGTTATACATGATATGCTAGGTATCAATAATGAGTTTTCACCACGCTTTTTGCGTCGTTATGCCGATCTGTTTACTATCATGACTGAGGCAGTACAGAGCTATTGTGCCGATGTAAAAAGCGGCGATTTTCCTAATGAGTCAGAACAGTATTAGTATGCGTAAAATAACTAATCAAGAGCTTGGACGAGTTAGCGTCGAGGAGTTTAAAACAGCTGCTAAGTATCCTATTGTGCTTGTGTCAGACAGTGTTAGGAGTCAAAATAATATTGGCTCTTTTTTCCGCACTGGCGACGCTTTTTGTATAGAGAAGATAGTGCTTTGTGGTATTAGCTCTACACCTCCATCAAAAGAGATACATAAAACAGCACTTGGTGCAGAGCTATCTATGAGTTGGAGCTATGAGGCCGAGGCGCTGGTAGCAGTGCAAAAGCTAAAGGCTGAGGGTTACACCATTATAGCTATTGAACAGGTAGAGGCAAGTATATCTCTTAGCGATTTTGTGCCGTTGAAAGAGGTAAAGTATGCCTTAGTTGTAGGTAATGAGGTTAATGGTGTGTCGCAAGAGGTGATTGATGTTTGTGATCACTGTATAGAAATACCACAAGAGGGTACCAAACACTCAATTAATGTATCGGTAGCTGCGGGAGTGGTTATGTGGCATTTTTTTTCACAATTACGATAATATATAATACTATGAGATATCTTACAATATTTATAATATCATTAGTTACATGGAGCTGTGGAGGGCAGTATGGAAGTGCCAAAGTCGATGAGCTTGATGTTAAGCCTTTAGGTTATGCTAAGGGTTTTACTATTGCTAATGGAGATGGTTATAAGGTGGTAAACGTTATTAATCCGTGGGACACAACACGTCTGTTGCATAGTTATATTCTAGTTGATAAGCTAGCACCTATCCCCGACTCGCTTCCCTCAGGTACTATTGTAAGAGTTCCATTAGAGCGTGCGGTGACTTACACTAGTGTGTCTGCCTCTATAATAGACTTTCTTGGAGCTAGCGAAAGTATAGTTGGTGTTTGTGAGGGTGAGTATATTCCTATTGAGAGCATTAAAAAACGTCTTGCTAACGGCGAGGTCGTTGATCTTGGTCAGGGTACTATGCCATCTATTGAGAAGCTTGTATCTCTTAAGTCTGATGGTATAATTACCGACCCCTATCAAAATACAGGTTATGGAGCGGTTGAAAAGCTTGGTGTTCCTATTATTGAGTGTGCTGCTTATATGGAGCCCTCTCCGCTCGGTCACAGCGAGTGGATAAAGTTTATTGCAGCATTTATTGGCAAAGAAAAGCTTGCCGACTCGCTTTTTAATGGCATAGAATCACGCTATCTTAAAGCTAAAGAGGTTGCTGCTACTGTAACATCTAAAAAAACTATCTTGCCAGGTAAACGATATGGTCAAGCGTGGCATGTGGCGGCAGGAGGTAGTTATATGGCAAATATATACCGTGATGCAGCTGCTAGCTACTATTGGCAAGACACCAAGGGGCAGGGTGCTCTTAATTTATCATTCGAGAGTGTTTTTGCTGAAGCTAAAGATGCTGACACTTGGTTTATTACCTACTATAATAGTGCTGCTGATCTTACCTATGACGAGTTGAAGGCTGACTATGTTAGTTATGCCAGTTTTACCCCCTTTAAAAAGAGGCGTATATATGGGTGTAATACCGCAAATAAGCCACTTTTTACCACCACTTTATTTACCCCCGATTTGATTGTTATGGATTATGTGAAGATATTATACCCTTCGCTTCTTCCTGATTATACTACTACCTATTTTACACCTATCAAATAGTTGTTGTTGGTATAACTGTAATACCATTTATATTTACTATACGATACTAATAATAATACAATGAAGAGCTACAAGTTATACTATATAATGCTTACACTGCTGCTGCTTTTGCTTTTTGTGCTTAACATCTGCTTAGGAGCTGTAAATATCCCTTTGGGTGATGTTTTGCAGTCGCTGTTTGGTGGGGGTGGAAACGAAGTACACGATGTTATACTGTCGCACTCACGTCTGCCACAAGCTATAACTGCCACTATGAGTGGTGCTGCTTTGGCTATTAGTGGGCTTATGCTACAAACGCTATTTAGCAACCCTTTAGCCTCTCCCTCTATATTAGGTATTAGCTCAGGAGCTAGTGTTGGGGTGGCGGTGGTAACACTGCTGCTTGGTGGTAGTATCTCTGCTGTGGGTATTGCAGGACATTTAGCTGTTACGTTTGGGGCGGTGATAGGTGCTTTTTTTATACTTGCGCTGATTCTTCTCTTCTCTATGAGGGTTAAAAATAATGTAATGCTTTTGATTGTGGGTATCATGCTAGGTTATGTTACCTCGTCGGTGGTGTCGCTGCTTAGTTTTCTTGCCACCTCTGAGGGCGTTTATAGCTTTGTAATGTGGGGTTTAGGTAACTTTTCGGCTGTATCATCGCAAAATTTATACTACTTTGTGGGGCTTATATCATTTGCTTTGTTGATTGCAATACTCCTTATTAAGCCGCTCAATGGTTTGTTGCTTGGTGAGGAGTATTGTGAAAACTTGGGTGTAAATGTTAAAAAAACACGTATGCTTATTATTATATCTACTGGTTTATTAACATCTGTTGTCACTGCCTTTTGTGGTCCTATATCATTTATTGGTCTTGCTACTCCTCATATTGCACGTCTTATGTTGGGTACATCTAACCATAAACATCTACTACCTACAACTATTTTAATTGGTGCTTGCGTAACACTTATCTGCAACTTGCTGTCTAATACTATTGGTGGCGATATTGTAGTTCCTATAAATGTTATTACTCCATTTTTGGGTGCGCCAGTGATTATATATGTTATTGTCAATAAAAATAAAATTCCATACTTCAACCAATGATAGAAGCTAAAGACTTAACTATAGGATACTCGCTATCTCGTACACGTAAAAAGATAGTGCATACTACACTTAATTTTAAAATTGAGAGTGGTGAACTTACTGCGCTTCTTGGAGCTAATGGAGTAGGTAAGTCGACGCTTATAAAGACTCTTTCGGGGTTTATTCCTGCTTTGGGTGGTGAGGTGCTGATTGATGCTAGGCGTTTTGATAGCTACACAAAGCTTGAGATGGCTAAGGCTGTTGGGGTGGTGTTAACAAAGCGCCCTGTTGATGGGGGGCTTACAATATATGACTTGGTTGCTTTAGGGCGACATCCTTACACCAACTACTTTGGGGTACTCTCAAAGGTCGATGTTGATGTTGTAGAGTATGCTATTGAGCAGTTAGGTATATCACATCTTAGGTCGAGCTATATAAGTCAGGTGAGCGATGGAGAGCGTCAAAAGGCTATGATTGCTAAAATTATAGCGCAAGAGTGTAAAACTATTATCCTTGATGAGCCTACCGCCTTTCTCGATGTAAAAAGTAGGCTTGAAACATATTCGTTGCTTCGCCAAGTGGCTCGTGACCTTAATAAAACAGTGGTGCTCTCTACTCACGACCTTGAAGCTACGCTTCGTTATGCTGACAGGTTGATGATTTTATCATCTACACATGGTGTTGTTTGTGGTGCTACTGAAGATATGGTTTTATCGGGCGATATAAAGCGGTTATTTGATGAGCGAGATGATAGCAAGGTGTTGTTTGATGTTTCGAGTGGTATGTTTCATATTCGTCAAGAGGGTAGTGAGCTTGTGTCTGTCGAGGGGAGTAGTGATGCTGTATATTGGCTTAAAAATGCTCTTGTTCGTAATGGATATAAACCTGTTATGGAGCGTAGCTCAGAGTGTAAGGCTCATATTGAAGCTCGTGGTGTTGGTGAGTTTGTTGTTAATGCTTCTGTTACTGTTGGGTCTATTTCTGAGGCTGTTCGGTTTATTGGGTTGTAGGGTTTGTTGTTTTTGTTGAATAGAGTATTTTATTTTGATTATTGAATTAATTTAGTATCTTTGTCGTTTAAATAGTATGTGATTATGATTTTAGAGATGCAACAAATAGGTAATATAGTTATCAACTTCAAATTAATTGGAGCTGGTGGTTGTTTTGTCTTGGATTGTGTCGATAATTTTATAACACACACACACACCAACACAATGATTTATTTTCTTACACGCACACGCGAGTAGCCAAAAATAAACACTTTACCAAATATTTCAACATTAATTTTCAGAGTTCGGTGTTATCATCGATATCTGAATCAATATATCAAAGCTCCAACACAAGGTTTATTCCTTATGTTGGGGCTTTTCTATTTTCAGTTATATATAGTATAATAACAATAAAACCAATATCATGAAAAATTTAATTAAATCAGAAACATGGGCTGTTTGTATTGCCCTAGCAGTAACATTTTTTGGATGTGCTAAAAACAGAGATAACTCGGGTGATTCGGGCGATACAAACCAGTATGTAACCGTTAAAATGCCCATTGAGTTAAGCAATGCAGCAACACGAGTGGCAGATGTAGGCTTAGATGCAGAGGTTGCCATCAAAAGTGCATACATCATAGTTTATACAAAAGATGCAGTGGGTAGTGCTACACCAAAGTTTGTTAACGAGGTTGAAAATGCAAAAATCACAGTAGGCGAGGGGGCAGGTGTTAAAAAGATTTTAGCATTTAAACCAGCAGATAATATTACAGTAGGTGATGATGTACATGTGATTTTCAATAGAGAGATTGCAGATTTCATTAACACCGCAGGTTCTATCACCAAAGATGGTTTGATAGCTGCTATAAAGCTAAAAAGTGCTAATGGTCTTGCAGTTTTAAGTAGCGGGTTACCTATGTATGGCAGTGGCAAGTGGACCACCGCAGGCAGCCCCATGATTAAAATAAACCGTGCAGTTGCTAAAGTTCAGTTAAAGCTTGATTATAAAAAAG